>NZ_JABMLK010000002.1:1500000-1690359 GCF_013394855.1 Limnobaculum xujianqingii
GGTCAAAATATTGCTGAACGCCCAAACCATCACAGGTCGGACAGGCACCGGCCGGGTTGTTAAATGAGAACAGACGTGGCTCCAGCTCACGCATGCTGTAACCACATATCGGGCAGGCAAAGTTAGCGGAGAACACCATCTCTTCGGCTTTGCTGTCGTCCATATCTGCCACTACAGCGCTGCCGCCAGAGAGGGCTAATGCGGTTTCAAATGATTCTGCCAGACGTTGCGCCATATCATCACGCACTTTAAAACGGTCGACTACCACTTCAATGGTGTGCTTTTTCTGCAGCTCGAGTTTTGGAGGATCGGAAAGATCGCAAACCTCACCGTCAATTCGTGCGCGGATATAGCCTTGAGACGCCAGATTCTCCAGCGTTTTGATATGTTCGCCTTTACGATCTTTGATCACCGGCGCCAGTAGCATCAGACGAGTGCCTTCCGGCAATGTCAGTACGTTGTCCACCATCTGACTAACCGTTTGGGCAGCCAGCGTAATATTGTGGGTAGGGCAACGTGGTTCACCTACGCGGGCAAACAGCAGGCGCAGGTAATCGTGAATTTCAGTGATGGTGCCCACGGTAGAGCGCGGGTTATGAGACGTTGATTTCTGTTCAATAGAAATCGCCGGGGAAAGACCTTCAATATGGTCTACATCCGGTTTTTCCATCAGCGACAGGAACTGACGGGCATAGGCGGATAAGGATTCGACATAGCGGCGCTGCCCTTCAGCGTATAGGGTATCAAACGCTAGTGATGACTTACCTGAACCGGACAGCCCGGTAACAACAATAAGCTTGTTGCGCGGCATGACCAGATTGATGTTTTTTAAGTTATGGGTGCGGGCGCCCCGGACTTCTATCTTATCCATTTCAACAAGCCTTACAGTGTTAACTCTGACGCGGAACTGCGAATTATCGCACAAAATAAACTGAATGGATATACAGTGTTATGATGTGATTTAGAACAAAAAGCGATCTAATGGTAAGGCAACAAATTAGCACTAATAATTTCAATTAATTGGCCGCTTCTTATTCATATGTATCGGAAAGTTACTGAGAGATGGGATGATAAAAGCGGATATAAATCGTTTGCCTGACATTTGATGGGTTATACATATCTTGACGTTTTTTCTCTTATACTCGGACAAGGTTCGCCTCACTGCGTGACATCAACATATTGTGGAGAGAAATGATGAACAACTGGTTACAACAAATTCAATCGATACTCGGACAAAAAAGTAACGGAGAAAAACCTGAGTCCGGAGGATTAAACGATTTATTAATGCCGGGCGTATTAGGTGGCCTGGCTGGTTTGCTGTTAACCAATAAATCCTCTCGCAAAATGGTAGGAAGTGCTGGCAAAAACGCCCTGGTGATTGGCGGCGGTGCCGCATTAGGTGCGGTGCTTTGGAATAAATATAAACAGCGAGTTAAAGAGACTCAGCAACAGGATGAATCCTCAAGTTCTCAGCCAACGCCAGTAGACCAACGGGCTCGTCGTCTGGTACAGGCGTTAGTTTTTGCTGCTAAAAGTGATGGTCATATTGATGAGCAGGAACAACAGGCGATTAATAATCAGATTCACCAGCTAGGTATTGGTGAACAAGCTGAACAGTGGGTACAACAGGCCATTGAACAGCCACTGGACCCACAAACCTTAGCCTATGGCATCAAAAATGAAGAAGAAGCATTGGAGGTCTATCTGCTAAGTTGTGCGGTAATTGATATTGACCACTTTATGGAACGCAGTTATTTAGATGAACTGGCCAGAGCGCTAAAAATTCCTGATGACGTTAAACAGGGGATTGCTCAGGAGTTGCACGGCAACCCGAATGCCTGATGTTACCACGGCAGGTAAGCCATTGACTGGGAAACGTTATGCAATGGCGGATGTAATTTCATTGTTGTTGTAATAAAGTTTGTGTACTCAATTCCATTTTTTAACGCTTGTGTCCTTCGCCTGTTGCCATGCTACAATCGAGGGATCAGAATTGTATACCTTTACTCATCAGGAGAATCGACATGGCCAGCAGAGGCATCAATAAAGTAATTCTAGTCGGAAATCTGGGTCAGGACCCGGAAATTCGTTATATGCCTAATGGTGGTGCGGTGGCGAATATTACCATTGCGACTTCTGAGAGCTGGCGTGATAAGCAAACCGGTGAGCAAAAAGAAAAAACCGAATGGCACCGTGTGGTGATTTTCGGCAAATTAGCGGAAATTGCAGGTGAGTACCTGCGTAAAGGTTCACAGGTTTATATCGAAGGTTCTCTGCAAACGCGTAAGTGGCAAGACCAGAGCGGTCAGGATCGCTACACCACCGAAGTTGTGGTTAACATTGGCGGCGTAATGCAAATGTTGGGTGGTCGTCAGGGTGGCGGTGAAGGTCAGTCAGCTCAGGGTAGCTGGGGTCAACCACAGCAGCCACAGGCACAGGCATCTCGCCCGGCTCAACAACAAAGTGCACCAATGCAGCAAAATGAACCACCAATGGATTTTGATGACGATATTCCGTTCTGATAAAATCGATTCAGCAAAACAATTCCCAAAGCCCTGTCTCTGACAGGGCTTTTCATTATCTCAGAACTCACTATTATAGAGGATGATTTACCCTATTTTTATTATTACGCTCAATGGATATTGAATGGTACCGCCTTCTTTTTTGTCGAGAATGAATCAGCTAAACCCACTGTTGGTGATTGTGCCACCACTGTTTCTGCTGTTTTTATTGCCTTTCCTGCATGTTTCCGCGTTGGTCACTATTCTGGTTGCCATTGGTTTTCTGATACTGATCCTGGCTGTTTTGCATAAGAAAAAGCGTAATGTTGCGGTACTGATTTTCGTTAGCTTATCGATTATCTGGATTTGGCAGGCTCATTTTACCTGGCAGGGATACTTCTGGATTAATGCGCGTGAGCTGGGGTCACTGGCCCATAAGATTTCCAGCTATGGGAAGATTCGTTCCCTGGGGTTGGGAAATGATGGCAGCTATCAGGATGGCGATCGTATTGTTCATTATGATTCCTATCGTTTTTTGAATGACGTTAGAGTAACTCACTATCCTGATGCTCATAACCCTACTGCCAGCCAGCCGGAATGGTTTATTGATGCTTACTGCCAACAGCATGAGATTTCATTAAAACTGTATTATGAACTGCGTGGCGAGCTGCAAAATCTCAGAATTAGTGGTTTTAGCCTGATGGATAACGGAGATATCTCCTTTATTTTATGGCAAAAAGGCGGCGTGCCCTGGACGATAAATCTGGTTTATATTAAAGATGGCACCCATCCACTGGATGGGGATACATTAGAAAAGCTGAATGCTCACTGGTATATTGCTACCTATTCGTAATTTATTCATCATGATAGTTAATTATCATGAGTATCCCGGCTTTAGCCATTCACACCATCAGGAGCAAGCGTATGGAACGACACGAGTATTATATGAATATCGCCATTGCCGTACGTAAAAAGGCTAACTGCCTTGGGCGTAAAGTTGGGGGCGTGATGGTTAAAGATAACCGAATCATCTCCACTGGTTATAACGGGACGCCGGAAGGAATAAAGAACTGTACCGATGGCGGCTGTATTCGCTGCCGTGACCGCGCCGCCTATAAAGCCAGCGTTGGTTACGATGTTTGTATTTGTGTTCACGCTGAACAAAACGCCATTATTTCCGCAGCGCGTTTTGGCAACCCGGTTGAAGGCTCGGTAGTTTATTCCACATTACGCCCTTGCTTTGACTGTACTAAGTCTATGCTACAGGCCAAAGTTCAGGCGATTTACTACCTTCACGACTGGAAACATCCGATTGGGGAATTGCAGGAACAATATGAACTGCTGCAATCACAATTTCCGGGTGGAGTACATCAGGTTGCCATGGAAGATCCCGAAGCCGACTGGGCTAATGGCGTAACGCTGTCAGGTTCTTGATTGATTTCCCAGGTTCTTCATCGGTTTGGTGGTTTAGCCGTTATACTTAGAATGGCTCATCGGAGGGAGAGGGTGCCGTTGGGGTCGACTTGGCGTAAGCCAACGAAGTGCCCGTAGGCAGCCTAGGCCCGACGCGCTCTGTAGCTAAGTACAGATTGTTTTCCGACCGTGTCCGATGTCAATTTAGGTCTATTGTATTTACGGTCGGAATATCCACTGGTGCTGATTTATTAGGTTTGCTAACGGGTTTAAAAGACAATATTGTCAGACTTATACCTAAAACTCCCCCGTCACATTATCCCAACGCATTAAATCCGGTATCTTGTTATCCCGATAATAAGCAACAAAAATGTCTGTTACTTCCTCTACGTCACTAGTGGTATAATGGTAATGGGAAAACTCTTCACCAAAGACTAACCGGGTTTCAACCATATAGTCGCCATCGGTTAATGCAGCCTGAAGATAGATCGAATTCTCCAGCGGCGTTTGTGGTTCCAGAACGATAAAACTGCCGACATCATCATCGATGCTGGCCACGGATTTACTCAGTATTTGCACGCTAACTTCCGGCAACACCTCACCATCCACCATCAGTTCAAAATTCATTGGCTATCAGTCTCTGTTTATTAACAATCGTGAGTAAGTGCGCTTATTGTAATGTGTTGCTTCGGGGATTCACAGAACATAACCAGATTTCAGCCATAACCAATAAGGCTGAAATCTGATGCGTCCTATTTTCGTTCGACTTCAACAATAGAGACTTTTGGCTTAGCTTTCCCCAAAGGAATATGTACCCGCTGTGCCAAAATAACGCCGATGAGTGAAATAGTGCCGCCAACAAGGTGGTAACTGTGTAATGGTTCACGCAGAAAAATAATGGCAATGATAGCGGTTATCACGGGTGTCAGGTTCATAAACAGTGCCGCTTTGCTGGCTCCCAGCTTCATAACTCCCTGAATCCAGACAAAAGGTGCAATCACCGATGCAGGAATACCGGCGTACAGCACCAATGGAATGTTATTCGCGTTCAGTGAAATATCATCAGTCATCAGAAAATCTGGTAGTAACAACATCATGCCAAAGAAGGATTGGATATAGACCGACTGCCAGTTCGACAGTGGAATTGACCAGAGCTTAGTTAACACCCCATACAGCGCGTAGGCCGTGGCGGCGGTTAGCATCATAAGTTCGCCTTTACCAACTCCCATAGATAGCAGACCCGCAGGATTTCCCCCGCTAATCAGCCATACCAAACCGCAAAAAGAGAGCAGGCCACCAATAACCACTCCCAGCGTTGGAGGAGTTTTCAGTATAAGAATGCTTAAGAGTACCGTCAGCAATGGGATCAGCGAGACAAAGATACCAATAGTCAACGCGCTAATGGTATAGGCCGCGTAGTAAGCCAGACTTTGATACAGCGCCATTCCCAGAAAACCAAGAATTAGCAGTTTCCACCAATAGGGATAGATGCTTTTTCTGCGGCGAATGACGCCCGGCAGAATAAAGGGGGTCATGATAAGTAAGGCCAATGCCCAGCGGTAAAATGAAATTGCCGCAGGCTCAATAGCGCCAGCCGATAGCTTATTGACGATGGCATTAATTGCCCAAATTAGAACGGCAAGCAGGGGAAACAGGTAAGCCATACGGTACATCACTCACAAACAAATATTATCAGGTTGCAGAGTGTACATCTGTCCTGTTTGATAGATATACTTCAAATCAGACAATTCATCACGTCTTTCAGACAATCCTGGTTAAACCCGGTGGAGAGCTATGCCCGGAGAACAGCGTTTTGCATCTACAGAATCGCATCCTGACAGTATTCTGTTTTTTCGTAGTGAAGAGGTGAATGCTAATACCGAGTTTCTCGCTCACTCTCACGAGTGGGGGCAAGTCATTTGCGTAAAGTCAGGGGTATTTGCCCTGAATATTGGCGGACAGCGTTTTTTAGCACCTTGTGGTTTTGCTATCTGGATCCCTGCGGGTATGGAACATTCCAGCTATAACCGCAGGCCAACCCGATTTCGCTCCATTAATATTACGGCCCGTTTTTGTGGTGAAATGCCGGAGCAAC
This sequence comes from Limnobaculum xujianqingii, assembly GCF_013394855.1. Lineage (NCBI taxonomy): Bacteria > Pseudomonadati > Pseudomonadota > Gammaproteobacteria > Enterobacterales > Budviciaceae > Limnobaculum > Limnobaculum xujianqingii. The sequence goes on from NZ_JABMLK010000002.1 coordinate 1,506,010, forward strand.
CCTGCGTATTGAATATGGGAACCATATGCAGTGCGATTGTAGAATCCTGCTTTGAACGCAATATTATGGTGCCGCTAAATCATGCGGACCGTCGCCTTTGTCGGGTTCTGGTGGATCAACTATCGGTAGCTCCAGTACAACATACCTGGTTACCCGGCAGCGATGATAAATACCTGGCGCCTGTCCTTCAGGCTCTGGAAGCTAATCCATCAGATAATACTTCTCTGGCCCAGTGGGCAAAACGAGTCTATACCACCGAACGTACGTTGGCTCGCCGTTGTAATCAGGAGTTGGGAATGTCATTTAGTGAGTGGCGACAGCGGTTACGTTTTCTGTATGGCATTTCCCTGCTGGAACAGGGAAAAACCGTACAGGATGTGGCGTTGGAAGTAGGTTACAGTTCTGCATCGGCGTTTATTGCTATGTTTCAGCATAATGCCGGAACTACGCCAGAACGCTATCGGCGTGGATAATTACACTAAGGTTTGAAAAGTTCTCCATTCATCCCACAATAACCAAAAAGCAGTCAATGCCAGTGAACCAGCCATCACACCGTTAAACAACCGTAATCGCCAGCCAATTTGCAGCGTTTCCCGCAGTTTGTCACCCATTAGCGCCCATACATAAACACAGGGAAAGCCAACAACGGTAAATGCAGCAGAAAGCAGCAAAGCACTCATGGTGATATCCATTTCCCGCGAGCTAAACAGAATGGCGGCATTGACCAGCATTAACCAGGCTTTTGGGTTAACCCATTGGAACAACATTGCACCTACCATCGACATGGGATGGGCGTGTGCTTTCCCTTCCGGGCTTCCTGCCAGCCAGATCTTCCAGGATAACCACAGCAGGTAGGTACAACCAAAGATCGCCAACGGCAGGCGGATGGATGAAATGTTATTCAAAATTACGCTGAAAGAGAGAGTAATACAAAGACATAACACGCCACAGCCGAGGCTAATACCCACTAAATGCGGCATAGTACGGCGCAGGCCGAAGTTAACACCCGATGTTGCCAGCATCAGATTATTTGGGCCTGGGGTAATACTCATTACAACGATATAACTGATTAAGGCGAAATCTATCATGGCTGTCTCTGTACTAATTATCACAGGTGGTCACGATATAATAGGGGGGACGAATTAAAGGTAACAGATACAGAAAACTGATATTTTAATGGATACAGTTGTGATAGCGTATGGAATTCTTCATGCTTTTTTCCGGAGATCATTAATGCCAGATAATCATGATTTATCGTTATATCTGCAGGTTGCTGATGGTGTTGTTGAATCAATTCGTCGTGGCGTTTTACAGGCAGGAGACAGGTTACCTTCAGTTCGGCATGCGGCACGTAATCGTAATGTAAGTATCAATACGGTGCTGGCAGCCTATCGTAATCTGGAAGATCTCGGTGTTATTGAAGCTCGTCCGCAATCTGGTTATTACGTCAGAGCGCGGTTGCCGGAAGTTAATAAAGTGGTGATGCCGGTGACCCCAGTCTCTTCCCCTAAGTTGGAAGTGCTGGATTTGATCGATATGGTTTTTGCCGCGCAGCAGAATCCTAAATTTACTGATATCTCTTTAGCCTGTCCGGTTGGTGAGGAGTTTTATCCGGCAAAGAAACTGTCCCGTATTTTAAATCAATTGTTACGTTCCCGACCCAATATGATTGGCACTTATAGCCTGCCTCCAGGCAGCTTGAGGCTGCGGCAGCAGATCGCCCGCAGAACGCCTTTGCTGGGAATGTCGCTTAGCGCTGATGATATTATTTTGACCCATGGTTGTCTGGAAGCACTGCAGTTGGCTCTGCGCGCGGTTACTAAACCGGGGGACTGTGTCGGGCTGGAGTCACCAACCTATTTCTATATGATTTCTATGGTGGCGATGTTGGGATTGAACGCGGTAGAGATTCCAACTGACTCACAGCATGGCATTTCGGTTGATGCCGTTGAAGCATTATTGAAAGAGAAAAAAATTGACGCCTTGATGCTGATGCCCAGCGTACAAAACCCACTGGGTTGCAGTATGCCAATAGAGTCCAGACAACGTTTAGCGAAACTGGTTAATCAATATCAGGTTCCCATGATTGAAGACGGGCTTTACTCGGAATTACAGTTTTCTGGCGACCTGTTGCCTGCGGTAAAAGCTTTTGATAAAGATGGCTGGGTGATTTTTTGTACCAGTTTTACTAAGACTTTGGCTGCGGACTTTCGTATTGGCTGGATGTCGGGTGGGCGTTATGCAGAAAAACTGCGCCGGTTAAAAGCGCTTTCATCCATGTCTGAACCAACAGTTCTGGCGGAAACGCTGGGGCAGTTTCTGACCACTGGTGGATACGATCACCATTTACGCGGGCTGAGAAAACGCTATGCTTTTCAGATGCAGGAAGCTCGGGGATTAATCGCCCGCTATTTTCCTCAGGGAACCAGAGCAACTCAGCCTTCCGGAGGCTTTGTATTATGGGTGGAACTTCCGTTGAATGTTGATGGAGTAAAGTTGTTTCATGCTGCGCTGGCAGAACATATCAGCCTGACACCAGGAATGCTGTTTTCACCTAATGGGCGCTACGCGAATGCGTTTCGTCTATCCTATTGTTACACCTTCAATGAGCATTATATTGCAGCTATTAAACGAGTGGGGGAGCTAGCCTGTGAAATGGCGCTCAGTTACCCTGAATCGGAAGAGGTCAGGGCATAAAGCGATATCCGACTCCAATTTCAGTCAGCAGGTGTTTGGGGCGAGCGGGATCCTGCTCCAGCTTTTGTCGCAGGTGCCCCATATAGATACGTAAATAATGACCATGTTCAACACTATTAGGCCCCCAAACACTATTGAGCAACTGGCGCTGGGTTAATACTTTGCCGGTATTTGCTAATAGCTCCGCCAACAGCCGGAATTCGATTGGCGTCAGATGAATGACTTCCCCTGCTTTTAGTACCTGACGATTGACTAAATCAACGCTGATATCTGAAAAGTTGATAACAGGCTCATCTTTACCGTTGTTGGAGCGATGTCGTAATGCCACTCGCACTCGGGCCATTAATTCACTGATACCAAAAGGCTTCACCAGATAGTCGTCGGCACCTGCGTCCAGCGCTTGCACTTTATCCTCTTCAGCGATACGGGCAGAAAGTACGATGATTGGCACCGAACTCCATTGACGCAGGTCGATAATAAAGTCCAAACCGTTACCATCGGGCAGCCCCAGATCCAGAATAATCAGGTCTGGTTTACGGGTGGCGGCCTCCATCAACCCACGTTGTAGCGTTTCACTTTCGTAAACCCGGCAGTTTTCATTTTCCAGTGCGGCCCGGACAAAACGCCTTATCTCTTTTTCATCTTCTACAATAAGAATCGATAGTGAGGGTTGAGTCATGATTCTTCCATACTGGTTATAATTTCGGGTTGTGGTTCCAAAGGTAAAGTGAAATAGAACCAGGCTCCACCATCAGGAGCATTTTCTGCACTGATACTACCACCGTGAAAATGAATAATAGCCTGACAAATAGCCAGACCAAGTCCAATGCCGTGGATGGCCGACTCTTTGTTGCCTCGGGAAAATTTATCAAATATTGCCTGTTCCTGCCCGTGAATAATGCCGGTACCGTTATCTCGTACAATCACTTCAATAGCCTGCTGTTCTGGTTGAACAGTCGCGCTAATATTAATAGTGGCCTGTGGACCTGCGTACTTCACCGCATTTTCCAGAAGATTGAGAAAAACGCGTTCAAGCAGAGATGAATCGCAATTAATCAGCGGTAGATCTAATGGGATATGAATAATGACGTGATTTTTTTCCAGTATCCCTTCCAGGGTATGCAGAGCGCTGCCAACGATTTCCTCCAGCGATTGCCACTCTTTTTTTAGTGTAAAACCTCCGGACTGAATGCGAGCCATATCCAGTAAGTTATTGACCAACTGGGCCGTACTCAAAATATACTGACGAATCTTTTCGGCCTGCTGATAGTGAGGGAGATGATTTCTTTTCAGGTCGGATGCCAGCATATCGGTTTGCCCCAGTAATACCGTTAATGGGGTTCGCAGGTCGTGGGATAATGCCGCCAGCAGAGAATTACGTAGCTGCTCCCGTTCTGAACTTAGTTTTGCCTCCTCGGCAGTTTGAATCAAGTATAGCCGTTCAAGAGCATTAGAGATGAGAACGCTATAGGTTTGCAGCAGTCGCTGCTGTTCCGGCACCATAAGTTGTCTCAGGCTGGTGGGTTCAATGGCTAAAACTCCCAGCGTTCTATTTTGGCTGATCAATGGCTGTAATTGATAAGGAACACTGGGTAAGGTATCGGTGCCAGAGCCTGCAGGCTGGCGTTTATCAAAACACCAGTGAGCGATGGATTCATCAATCACCATCGATAACTGATGGTCTGATTTCACTTGCTGTAATGTGTTATTCCGGTCTGGTAGTAATAATCGGCTTTTGGCGTTAAAACTGCTGTTAATAAAGCGCTCGCTACTGTTAGCAATATCCTCAATAGTTAGTGCCTGACTAAGGACTTTTGACATTTCATACAGATGCCGGGCGCGTTGTTCGCGTAGCCTGGCAACTTTTGCCTGATAGCGCACACCGGAAGTCAGGTTACCGATAACCAGCCCAACACTTAACATGACGCAAAAAGTAACGACATATTGAGCATCGGTGACTGACAGTGACCAGCGGGGCTGAACAAAAAACAGATCGAAGCTGGCAACGTTAATTATTGTGGCAAAAACAGATGGCCAGCGACCATAAAACAGGGCGATGATAACTACGCCGAGCAAATAGATCATGACTATATTCGCCAGATCGAACATAGGCAGCTGCCATTGAGCCAGCAAAGTAATCAAAGAGCAGAGTAAAATAGCAATGGCACAGCCACACAGTTCCAACCGCCATTTCTCGGTAATCGGGCGGCTATCATTCTCTTTAGCAGGTGATGGATTAGGCGTATCTTCTACAGCAATAATCACCAGATCGAGGTCTGGCCCTAATTTCCCCAAGCGATCGGCAAAGCTACCTCGCAATTTCCAACGCTGTTCACTGCGGCGACCGATTAGAATTTTTCCCAGATTGTGTTCCCGGGCGTAGCGCAAAATAGCTTGTTCCTCGTTGGGATCGGAGAGGGTTGCCGTTTCTGCCCCCAGCTCTTGTGCCAGCTTGAGAGACATCAGAATCGCACGCCGTTGGCGTTTAGGCATTTTATGCAGTCGTGGAGTTTCAACATATACTGCATGCCAAATGCAGCCCCGCTTGGCCGCCAGTCGGGCAGCTGCTCTGACTAATTTATCACTACCGGAATGACGGCCGATACACAGCAAAATGGCGTCTCGGGTATGCCACACTCGCTCCTTTTCACCGGATTTTCGGTAGGCTTGCATCTGCTCATCTACCCGATCGGCGGTTCGGCGTAGTGCCAACTCTCGCAGGGCAATCAGATTCCCTTTGCGAAAGAAGTGTTCAATTGCCCGTTCAGCCTGCCCGGGCAGATATACCTTACCCTCATTCAGGCGCTGACGAAGATCGTCCGGTGGAATATCCACCAGAATAACGTCAGTAGCACCATCAAACATATGGTCGGGCACGGTTTCCCGTACCCGAATACCGGTAATACTACCGACGACATCGTTCAGGCTTTCCAGATGCTGAACATTGATCGTAGTGAAAACATCAATGCCGGCATTCAATAGCTCTTCTACATCCTGCCAGCGTTTAGGATGGCGCGATCCGGAGGCGTTAGTGTGAGCCAGTTCATCAATCAGTATCACTGCCGGATGACGAGCAAGGGCAGCATCAAGATCGAATTCTCTGTTTTGGTGGCTACGTAGCTGAATTCGTTTTAATGGCAGTGTTTCCAGTCCATCCAGCAGAGCGGCTGTTTCATCACGCCCGTGAGTTTCAATAATTCCGGCTACTACATCCAACCCCTGAGCTTTCAGGCGTTGCGCTTCCTGCAACATGGCATAGGTTTTTCCTACCCCGGCACAGGCACCAAAAAATATTTTCAACTTGCCCCGGCTCTCGTCATACACCTGTGCAAGCAATTGGTCCGGATCGGGCCGCTGAATTTCATTATCTGACATAACGATGTTTATTGCCCCACCTGAGTTGCGTTATCCAGAGCTAAATTTAGCTCAAGCACATTGACTACGGGTTCACCGAGAATACTCAGCGGTGTTTGTGTATGCAATTTAATTAATTGTCTAATCTGCTCTGGTGTTAAATGGCGGGCAGATGCGATCCTCTGTACCTGAAATTCGGCACTCTGTGGCGTAATATGTGGATCTAACCCACTGGCAGATGCCAGAACCAGCTCGGCCGGAACTGGGGTAACCGCTTCAGGATTTGACTGGCGTAATCGTTGAATATCGGTATCAATACGCTGTTTTAACAATGGGTTACTGCCAGCCAGGTTACTGCCTTCGGATGCGAGCGGATTATAGGGTTCGGAGCTGGTGGCCGATGGTCGACCACTGAAGTAACCCGCCTGACTGAAAGTTTGCCCAATCAGGGCTGAGCCTACGACTTTGTTCTGTACCGTTATTAACGAGCCATTAGACTGTTGAGGGAAGAATAAATGAGCCAGTCCGGTTACCGCCAGAGGATAAATTAGTCCGGTAATCAGCGTGATAAATAACAAAAGCACGATAGAAGGACGTAAATAATTCATATACAGATATCCTGTTTAAGGTGTTATGCCAGACCAATCAGAGTTAGCAACATATCGAGCAGTTTGATACCAACAAATGGCACCAACAAACCACCCAATCCATAGATAAATAAATTGCGACGCAACAATGCCGGAGCAGTCATTGACTTATAGCTCACGCCTTTTAGTGCCAGCGGGATCAGGAAAATGATAATCAGAGCATTAAAGATAACGGCAGAAAGAATAGCCGAGGCTGGCGTACTTAAATGCATAATATTCAGCATATTAAGCTGAGGATAGGTTGCTGCAAATGCGGCTGGAATAATGGCGAAATATTTGGCAACGTCATTGGATATACTGAAAGTAGTTAGTGCGCCTCGGGTCATTAACATCTGTTTGCCAATGTGTACCACTTCAATCAGTTTGGTAGGGTTTGAGTCCAGATCCACCATGTTTCCTGCCTCTTTAGCCGCCTGAGTACCTGAATTCATGGCAACGGCGACATCAGCCTGAGCCAGTGCCGGGGCATCATTGGTACCATCGCCGGTCATGGCGACCAGTCGGCCTTCGGCCTGGTATTGACGAATTAGGGCTAACTTAGCTTCTGGCGTTGCTTCCGACAGAAAATCATCTACGCCGGCTTCTGCGGCAATAGCACCAGCAGTCAGATGATTGTCGCCGGTAATCATCACGGTTTTTATACCCATTAAGCGTAACTGAGCGAAACGCTCTTTGATGCCGCCTTTAACAATATCTTTCAGGGCGACGACGCCCAAAACAGCAAGGTTATCAGCCACGACTAACGGCGTTCCACCAGTACGAGCGACTCGTTCTACCAGTTCGTTAACCTCTGCCGGAAACGCCACCTGATTAGACTGCATATAGTTACGAATCGCATCAACGGCACCTTTGCGTATTTTTCTATCCTGAATATTAACGCCGCTCATCCGGGTTTGTGCTGAGAAAGGAATAAAGGAGGCATTCAGATTGTTGATATCCCGTTCACGCAGATTAAAGCGCTGTTTTGCCAGTATTACTATGCTGCGTCCCTCTGGTGTTTCATCGGCCAATGAGGCGAGTTGGGCTGCATCCGCCAGCGCTTTTTCACTGACTCCGTGGACTGGTAAAAATTCCGATGCCTGACGGTTTCCTAAGGTGATGGTCCCGGTTTTATCCAGCAATAAAACATCGACATCACCCGCGGCCTCCACGGCACGACCGCTGGTGGCGATAACATTGGCCTCCAACATTCTGCTCATACCGGCAACACCAATGGCAGACAGCAAACCGCCAATGGTGGTAGGGATCAGACAAACTAACAGCGCTATCAGGGTAATTACGCCAACCGCAGTTCCTGAATGGCTACTTTCAACGCTGAAGATAGAGAATGGCAGAATAGTGACTGTTGCTACCAGAAACACAATGGTTAAGGCAATGAGTAAAATACTCAGCGCCACTTCATTTGGCGTTTTACGACGTTTAGCGCCTTCAACCATGGCGATCATTCTATCCAGAAAGGTTTCCCCCTGATTAACAGTGCTACGAATGATTAACCAGTCAGACAGAAGGTGAGTACCTCCTGTAACGGATGAGAAGTCACCACCAGCTTCACGAATAACTGGAGCTGATTCACCAGTGATAGCACTTTCATCAACGGAAGCTCCTCCCTCAACGATTTCACCGTCGCAGGGAATGATTTCCCCGGCTTTAACCAGTACGATATCGCCTTTTTGCAGCTGTTCCGATGTGACTTGCTCAGAAGATGCGTCCGGATGAGGTTCTGATAATCTGGTGGCCCAACTGGTTTTCTTAACGCCCTTCAGGCTTTCGGCCTGAGCTTTACTGCGACCTTCTGCCAGTGCTTCAGCTAAATTGGCAAACAAAACGGTAAACCATAGCCATAGGGCAATACTGCCGGTAAACAGCGCATTACCGTTAACGGCATCAGCCATAATCGCCAGCCAGATAGCCGTGGCCATCAGGCTTCCCAAATAGACTACAAACATCACCGGATTATGCCATTGAACACGGGGGTCCAGTTTTTTTACCGCTTCTTTCAACGATTGCTGTACCAGTTTGGCCGCAAATAATGTGTTGTGTTGACGAGTCATAATGATTTCTCTTTGGTTTATCTGCGGAGTTAAAACTGAAGGTATTCAGCAATTGGCCCCAGCGCCAGCGCAGGAACAAAGGTTAAGGCTCCCACCAGTAAAATGGTGCCAATTAACAGACAGATAAATACGGGGCCGTGAGTGGGTAATGTTCCGCTACTGGCTGGCTGTTGTTTCTTCTCTGCCAACGATCCTGCGATAGCTAATACCGGCACAATGACACCAAAACGGCCGACCAGCATCACCAGTGCAAGTAGCAGGTTATAGAATGGGGTATTGACGCTAAGTCCGGCAAAAGCGCTACCGTTATTGTTGGCTGCAGAGGAAAGGGCATACAGGATTTCGGTAAAACCATGAGCACCAGGATTAAGAATAGCGGTTTTACCTGCATCAACGCTCACTGCCAGAGCTGTTCCCACCAGCACCAGAGTTGGTGTAACCAGTATTGCTAAAGCGGTCATTTTTATTTCAGAACTTTCGATCTTTTTGCCTAAATACTCGGGGCTACGGCCAATCATTAATCCGGAGACAAATACTGTCAGCAAAACAAACAGCAACATACCGTAAAGACCTGAACCCACGCCGCCAAAGATGACTTCGCCAATTTGCATCAGCCAGAGTGGAACCATTCCTCCAAGGGCAGTGAAAGAATCATGCATGGCGTTCACCGCTCCACATGAAGCTGCGGTGGTGACCACCGCGTATAGTACAGAGGCGACTAAGCCAAAGCGGCTCTCTTTACCTTCCATGTTGATGTCACTGCTTAATCTTGAAACTGCCAGGTAATCGGGGCCGTTCAGCTCGGCATAAAAAACTGCGATAACCGCTACGATAAAGATCAGCGACATACACCATAAAAGTGCATTACTTTGGCGGGTATCACCAACGGCACGACCAAAAGCCATACACAGAGCACAAGGGATTAGGAATATCGCCAGCATCTGAGCCATGTTGCTGAGGGCCGTTGGGTTTTCAAATGGATGAGCTGAATTAGCGCCAAAGAATCCACCGCCATTAGTTCCCAGTAATTTTATTGCTTCCTGTGAAGCAACTGGCCCCCATTGGCAAAACTTGCGGTACTCCTTCCAATGTTGTCAGATGAAGGTAAGGGCTGACATTTTGGATGACCCCCTGACTGACAAAAAATAGTGCCAGCAGCAAAGAAAGCGGTAACAGAAGATAAATAACGATTCGTGTCAAATCGACCCAGGCATTACCGACCGTTGGGGATAATTTACGGCTAAAAGCGCGAATAAAGACCAAGGCAACAGCAATACCGGTAGCTGCGGATAAAAAGTTTTGTACCGTTAAGCCAACCATTTGGCTGAAATAGCTGAGAGTGTTTTCGCCGCTATAGGCTTGCCAGTTAGTATTAGTGATAAAACTAGCGGCGGTATTCAGTGCAAGATGCCATGACAGGTTCGGCATCTTCTCCGGGTTGAGGGGAAGCCATGCCTGAGTCATCAATAAGACAAACAGCAAGATAAGACCGCAGAGATTAAATACCAGAATGGCCAGGGCATACTGGTATTTAGTCATCTCTTTAGGCTTAACGGTACCGCAGCGCCACAGTTTCTTTTCTATCTGCATGATATGGTGAGGCAATTCGCCATCAATGAGTCGAACCAGTAAACGGCTTAAAGGTAGTGACAGAATGATTAATATGGTTAGAAATGCGGCGATAGTAAGTAGCAGAGTGATGGTCATTAGAAATCCTCCGCATGAAACAGTGCATAAATGAGGTAGCCGAGTAGTGCAATAACAATTAACACTCCGACAATCAGACTTAGGCTCATGATAATTTCCTGAATGGAATCTTTATGGGTAGTACGAGAAGGGTAGCTGCCGGAGTGCAAAGATTTTGATAAAAGACATTTGAAAAGCGTAAAAATAATATAAAAATTTAGGAATAACGATGGGTGAGCAACATACAGAATGTTGTCTGGAGGTGGCGAGTAGCCAATTCCTCCTTTCAGGGGATTTCCCCGAGGCTATTAATTGCTATAGTAGCTGAATTCTCGCAATAGAATTCAGAGCCGGGATAACCGGGCCAAATGCTAAGCAGTTATTCATTTATCTCTTTTGGGCTAATTTCATTTTTAATTTAAGGTTTTATTCATGCTAAGACGCATTTCCTGGATTTTAGGCGCATTATCTCTGCTGGTACCCTTTGCCTTGTACCTGTGGCAGTGGTCGCAGCATCAAAAATTACTGGCATCAGGTCTGGCTGGGGATGAGCTGGGTTGGACTTTAAGCGTAGTATTGGTTGATGTGTTTGTTGCCGGTTTTATTGCGTTTATCGCTTTACTGGTGAATGCCATTTCGCTATATCGTTTGCCGGAAGGCAAGGAGTTTAATCCGGTCGTCAGAATTATTGAATTGGTGCTTTTAGGTCTTCCTCTATTAGCCTGTCTGTTCTTTTTGGGTGTGTCGATGATGCACTAACTTTGGGCTAAACATTCAGCATATTTTATTAGTCCGCTTATTGTTGTTTTGTTACTGAATAACACAACAATAAGCGGTTTTTGTTTCTTCAAGTTACCTCCCGCGTAAAAATCTCTCAAAATTTGATAATAAAAGTTGAAATGGGGGTATATAAGCTCAGATAATCGTTTGCCTTAATTATTTATACTGATTTTTACTCCTTTTGAGGACATCACCAATGTCGAATGTTAACGATCGGGACATGAGTTCTTCCGATCAGAAAGGTTCTCTTGACCGTTATTTTAAGATTTCTGCTCGGGGCAGTAGCGTCCGTCAGGAAATTTTGGCTGGCCTGACAACTTTTCTGGCGATGGTTTACTCCATCGTAGTGGTTCCGAGTCTGTTAGGACAAGCGGGTTTTCCGGTTGAAACCGTGTTTGTTGCCACTTGTCTGGTTGCGGGGCTGGGCTCTTTAGCTATGGGCCTGTGGGCTAACTTACCTATGGCGGTAGGTTGTGCTATCTCTCTTACCGCATTTACTGCGTTTAGTCTGGTATTAGGGCAAGGGCTTTCTATTCCTGTGGTGCTGGGCGCCGTGTTCCTGATGGGGGTACTGTTTACCCTGATCTCTGCTACCGGCATTCGTGCATGGATTCTGCGTAATATTCCTATCGGAATTGCGCATGGTACCGGTATTGGTATCGGGCTGTTCCTGCTGATGATTGCCACCAGCGGTATTGGTGCCGTAGTGAAAAACCCTGGCGCGGGTTTACCGGTACAGTTTGGTGATTTCACCTCATTTCCTGTGATGATTGCCTTTATTGGTCTGGCAGTGATTATTGGTTTAGAACGCCTGAAAGTACCGGGTGGTATTCTGCTGGTGATTGTGGCCATCTCTGCATTGGGTCTGATCTTCGATCCGGCGGTAACCTATAAAGGTATGAGTTCAATGCCATCACTGGTGGCAAAAGATGGTACCTCACTGATTTTCAGTCTGGATATTATGGGCGCTCTGCAACTGGCAGTTCTGCCGAGTATTCTGGCGCTGGTAATGACGGCAGTGTTTGATGCGACCGGTACTATCCGTGCGGTTGCCGGACAGGCTAACCTGTTGGACAAAGATGGTCAGATCATCAACGGCGGTCGTGCACTGACAACGGACTCCGTCAGCAGTATGTTATCTGGTCTGGTGGGGGCGTCTCCTGCTGCCGTTTATATTGAGTCTGCTGCAGGTACCGCTGCGGGTGGACGTACGGGATTAACTGCTCTGGTGGTTGGCGTACTGTTCCTGCTGCTGCTGTTCTTCTCCCCATTAGCCGGTCTGGTTCCGGGTTATGCCACGGCACCTGCGTTAATGTATGTTGGTTTACTGATGCTGAGTAACGTTGCTCGTTTGGATTTTGACGACTTCGTTGATGCGATGGCTGGGTTGATTTGTGCGGTATTTATCGTATTAACCAGCAACATCGTAACCGGTATCATGCTGGGCTTCGCTTCTCTGGTAATTGGCCGTGTCTGCTCAGGTGAGTGGAGAAAGCTGAATATTAGTATTGTGCTGATTGCTGCGGCGCTAGTGACTTTTTACGTTGGTGGTTGGGCTATTTAACGCTATTTTCTGACTGGCTTTGCTGTTTTATCATGTTTGGGGTAAATCAGTGAAGCCTAATTAATCGACATCAATGAATATTCAGACCATAGGAATGATGTGCTCAAATATTCACTAAGTGTGGTTAGCAAATACATTGTACTCAGCTCTGGAGTGCGTCGGGCCTACCTTTCCTAGGGGCCGTTACAAAACACCTCCGGTGTTTTGCCCTTCGGGCCAGCGCTAGCGCTGTTCAAACAGGCTTTGCCTGTTTGTCGTTGGCTTACGCCAAGCCGACCCCAACGGACAACGCTTGCGTTGCCCCGAAGGGCAGGCGTTAGCCTGTAAAGCTCTCCCTCCGATTGGTTATTTTAAAACACATACTGATTTTAAATTCCTTCTCTTTTTTCTGTTTTCTCTCTTTATTTCTGCTGTACTTACCTGATATACGAGTTGCATTGTAAAAGGCACATTTTACTTTTAGCTATAAAAGGTATGGTGCTATTTTATTACTACCGCTTTTTTAATAGGTGGCAGGGGTGTTTTGTCCGGTAGTTATGAGGGATGTATGGAAATATTTTTTACGATTCTGATTTTAATTTTGGTAGTTTCTCTTTCGGGGGTGGTTACCCGAATGTTACCTTTCCAGATCCCTCTTCCTTTGATGCAAATAGCCTGTGGTGCGCTATTGGCCTGGCCAACTTTTGGCTTGCACGTCAATTTTGACCCTGAGCTGTTTTTGGTTCTGTTTATTCCTCCTTTGCTGTTTGCCGACGGTTGGCGTACTCCGTTGCGCGAGTTTTTGCATCACGGTCGTGAAATTTTAGGATTAGCGTTAGTGCTGGTGGTGTTAACGGTAGTCGGCGTTGGTTATTTGATTCATCTGATTATTCCAAGTATTCCGCTGGTAGCAGCGTTTGCGCTGGCCGCTGTATTGTCGCCGACGGATGCAGTAGCGTTAGGCGGCATAGTAGGCGAAGGTAAGATCCCTAAATCCATCATGGGGGTTCTGGAAGGGGAAGCATTAATGAACGATGCTTCCGGTCTGGTTTCTCTTAAACTGGCAGTTGCTGTCGCCATGGGAGTCATGGAGTTTACGGTTTATGGTGCAACAGTGGACTTTTTCATTGTTGCTGTTGGCGGTGTGTTATCGGGTATTGCCATTACCTGGCTATACAGTAAATCTTTACGTCTGCTTAGCCGTTGGAGTAGTGATGACCCGGCAACGCAAATTGTATTGATGTTATTGCTGCCTTTTGCTTCTTATCTGGTGGCGGAACACCTTGGCTTCTCGGGAATTTTGGCATCGGTAGCGGCGGGCATGACTATCAGCCAGTCCGGTGTTATTCGTAACGCACCTTTGACTATGCGGTTAAGAGGTAATAGCGTTTGGGCGATGTTGGAGTTTGTGTTTAACGGCATGGTGTTCATCATGTTGGGGCTGCAACTGCCGGATATCCTTTCTGCTTCAATACTGCAGGCGGAAAGCGACCCTAATGTTGAAGTCTGGCACCTGTTTATGGATATCGTCTGGATCTATTTTGCGCTGATGATTATGCGCTTCCTGTGGATCTGGTTGATGAAAGTTTACAGTAAGCGCTTCCTCAAAAAGCATCCTCTACTATTTGCTACCTATGGCGCACGTGAAATCTTTATTGCTACTTTCGCCGGGGTTCGTGGCGCTATTACGTTAGCAGGTGTGCTCTCAATACCGTTGCTGTTAACCAGCGGCCTTCCTTTCCCTGCTCGTTATCAATTAGTGTTTTTAGCCACGGGAGTCATTCTGTTTTCTCTGGTGATGGGGGTGATTCTTTTGCCTCTGCTGCTTAGAGGGTTAGTGGTTACCGACAAGGCTACGCTGGAGGAAGAGGTGCGAGTGGCCTGGGCATCTATGGCGGAAGTTGGGATAGTGAGTCTGGAGAAACTACGCGACCGCATTGAAGCCAGTAGTGAAGAGAACGTTGATCCACATATGCTAACCGAGGTCAGTTCAAGAGTTATTGGTACTTTACGCAAGCGGATTTATACCAATGATGAACGTGCCCGGGCGTTGGAAGATGAGCAACTGGAACGACGTTTTCGTTTAACGGCACTAAGAGCTGAACGCGGTGAGCTTTACCACCTGCGGGCAACTCGCAAAATCAGCAACGAGACGCTACAGAAGGTGCTGTATGACCTGGATCTGCTGGAGACGTTGTTGGTGGATAAGGTGCATTGATATAGTTACCAGAGCGTGAATATGACGTCAGGCGTTTTTTAGATGATAAAGTCAGCTAGTTCAGTTTAGCCCTTTAAAATAGTCAATCGTTGGGAGGGACGGGCGTGGGGGTCGACTTGGCGTTAGCCAACGAAGTGCCCGTAGCCCGGCCAGGCCCAACGCGCTCCATAGCTAAGTACAGACGGTCTTCCGGTCGAGCACAAAGTGAATATGAACACTTCAGATTTTACGACCGGAATATCCATTGGTGCCGATTGATTAGGTTTCGTCTGTTATGCGGTTTTCATTACTGCCTGAATTATTTCAGACCTTCGAGCAGTTTCACTGTGGCATCCACATCTATCTCATCTTCCGAGAAGATTAAGGTTGTTCCCTGAAAGGTGGTGATTGCCAGCTTCTTCAGCGTACGCATTTCGCCAGGCTTAGTAGCTGATTTCGGTCTGATACTATTCATCAGTATACCTACAGACATCACCACATTGTCTTTATCAATATGGGGATCGGCTGATACTTCTTCGCTGTAAACCAGATAAGATCTGATCGATGTAAGTTTAAGGCGCTCGCCCGCGATATAGATGTATTTGCTTTCCGGGATGACTTTTACAGAATGAGCTGACAAACCGTTGTTATTAGTCGTGGGTTCGAAAGTTACCGCCGCATCTTTCTTAATCAGATCAGGATTGGCGACTTTAATCACATGAAAATAACGGTTATCACCGTTTTCATCTTTGATAAATCCAAAACCTTTATCTTCAAACCACGTTGTGATTGTTCCATTCATCGCCATTACCGCCTACTTAATCGTTTATTCACTCAGTTTTTGCAACGCGCAGTGTAAAGCACAATTGCGGCGTAGACTACGTCTTTGGTTTAAGTCTGGCTGATAAATTTCAAGGATGCGAGGTGAATGACCAGATTCGCCAGTCGGTTTAAAATTGGTTATCATCCGCTCTCACACTCCATCCGGGTAGCCTGATGTCTAAGATTATTGATACCTTTATTGCTCCGCGGTGCCATGACAAGATAGAGATCCTCTATCAGGACGATCACCTGGTGCTTATCAATAAACCCGCAGAGCTGCTCAGCCTGTCAGGAAAAAATCCGCAAAATATCGATTCGGTGCACCATCGGCTGGTACAGCTATTCCCCGGTTGCACTCTGGTCCACCGCCTTGATTTTGGTACTTCAGGGCTGATGGTGGTTGCTCTTAATAAGGCTATAAATGCCTCTCTCTGCCAACAGTTCAGCCAGCGTACAGTAACCAAAGTATACAGTGCGCTGCTTTGTGGACATCTGGATAATAACCAAGGAGTGATAGATGCTGCGATTGCCAAAGACCCAGCCTTGTTCCCACTGATGTCCATTTGCGCAATCCACGGCAAGCCAGCTCGTTCCCGCTATCGGGTCGCTGAACGCTTTTATCATGAGTTGGAAAATGGGTCGTTACTGCCATTGACGCGAGTAGAGCTAACTCCGGAGACCGGACGTACTCATCAACTCCGTATCCATTGTCAGCAGTTGGGTCATCCGATTTTAGGTTGCGATCTGTATGGCGGCCGCATACAGCCAGGTACCGAATGGACATCACGGCTGATGCTGCACGCCAGTGAGCTGCATTTTGTTCATCCCGTCAGCAAAGAGTGGGTCAAAGCTCATAATTCCAGCCCGTTCTGAAAGTAAAGTCCGACGTTTGTTGATGTTAAGTCAAATGACGGTATTAAAATGAAAATTTTGCCAGATAGCTTTCAATAAAAAAGGCGCTTACCCAAACAGGGTAAGCGCCTTCTTAAATCAGTTAACTGACTAGTATCAGTTCATACCGTATTTTTTCAGTTTCTTGCGCAGAGTACCACGGTTGATACCCATCATGGTTGCAGCGCGGGTCTGGTTACCGCGAGTGTACTGCATGACCATATCCAACAGAGGTTGTTCAACTTCGGCCAGTACCAGTTCATAAAGATCGTTAACGTCTTGACCGTTAAGCTGAGCAAAGTAGTTCTTTAATGCCTGTTTAACCGAATCACGCAGAGGTTTTTGAGTGACCTGGTCTTGTGAATTTACGGTAGCGACGGTTAGTACGTCAGAATTTACGCGTTGTTCGAACATAGTTCTGTTAGCTCTTCTATCTGTTTAAGCAAAATTTCAAAATATGCCCCCAGTGCATCCAGTTGCTCATTGGCATTCTCGATTGCATTGAAGGTGCGCCGAAACTGGTCATTTGGGGCATGTTCCTGCAAGTACCAGGATACGTGCTTACGTGCGATGCGGAGTCCTTTGCCTTGACCGTAAAAGTCGTGCAGTTCTCTCACATGCGAGGTTAACAAGCGTTCCACTTCGCCGAGTGGCATTGGTGGTAACAGCTCCCCAGTGTCCAGATAATGCTGGATTTCCCGGAAGATCCAAGGTCTTCCCTGAGCCGCTCGTCCTATCATCAGAGCATCGGCTCCGGTATAGTCCAAAACAGTTCTGGCTTTATGCGGGTCAGTGATATCCCCGTTAGCAATAACCGGAATATCTACGTTCTGCTTAACCGATCGAATGCTGTCATATTCAGCCTCACCGTTGAATAAACAACGACGAGTACGTCCATGTATGGTAATGGCCTGAATACCACTGCGTTCTGCCAGTTGGGCAATTTCAACACAGTTGCGGTTTTCCGGATCCCAGCCGGTACGAATCTTTAATGTGACCGGAACGTCAACGGCGTTCACTACAGCACTAAGAATCTTTCCAACCAACTCCGGATACTGCAACAGTGCAGATCCTGCCAGCTTGCGGTTAACTTTTTTGGCCGGACAGCCCATATTGATATCAATAAGCTGTGCTCCGTTTTCCACATTAATGCGCGCCGCTGCCGCCATATCTTCCGGATCGCATCCGGCGATTTGAACGGCCCGAATACCGAGCTCATCAAGGTGTACCATGCGCAATCTCGACTTATCGGTACGCCAGACTTCCGGGTTGGAAGAGAGCATTTCCGAAACTGTCATTCCAGCTCCCATCGCATAACACATCGTTCTGAAAGGGCGATCTGTTATTCCCGCCATTGGAGCGGCGATTAAACGATTTGTTAGCTGAAGGTTACCAATGCGCATCGACAACGAAGACCATATATGTCTGCAAGGGCGCGTATATTACGCATTTTTTGAACCAGATGAAAGGACAAACTTTGAACAATTGACGACTAAAATCAAAGAAATTAAAGCCCCACAGTGATTCATGATTTATTCATCATATTTAACAATGAGTTATTATAAGGTTTGATTTTTTCATGGTTTAGAAAAATTCCGCACTATTGGTTAATTCTCTAACACTTTATAAGGCGATTAACCGAGGATTCAGCTATACCAGTAGGCATTTGTGGGTAAGGGCAGTATAAAAAAATAAAAGCAAAAAGGGCCATCTGTAACCAGACAACCCTTTGCTTTTACTCAGCTTTAAACTAAATCATTAATCGCTGGTTTTTACGCCGGTGATACGACACCACTCTTCCTTTTCTGCCACCGGATCGAGCTGAAACATCGTCTGATAGGCCTGAGCCACGCCTTCAGCCTGAGTGGCCAGCACACCAGATAGCCCTAAGTGTCCACCCGTTACAGGCAACTGACTGATAATAGGTGCCAGCTCTCTTAACGGGCCAGCAAGGATGTTAGCAACCACTACATCGGCCTGCAGGTTCTGAGGCTGATCCTTGGACAGATAAAGAGATAAACGCTCTGAGACGCCATTACGTTGAGCATTATCACGACTGGCCAGAATAGCCTGTGGGTCGATATCAATACCGATAGCTTTTGCTGCCCCTAACTTAATGGCCGCGATGGCTAAAATACCGGAGCCACAGCCAAAATCGATTACCGTTTTTCCTGTTAAATCCAAACCATCGAGCCATTGCAGACAAAGTGCCGTAGTAGGATGAGTGCCGGTACCAAAGGCTAATCCCGGATCGAGCATAACGTTCACGGCATTTGCATCAGGCACTTCACGCCAGCTTGGGCAAATCCACAGGCGCTCGCCAAAGCGCATTGGGTGGAAGTTATCCATCCATTCCCGTTCCCAGTCTTTATCTTCTAGTTGCTCGATTTTATGTACAAAATTATTGCCCAGTAGAGGGTTGTACTCCAGCATGGTAACTACTTGTTTCATATCTGTTTCTGCATCATACAGGCCGATAACGTCGGTATCGCCCCACAGGCGGGTTTCTCCCGGTAAAGGTTCAAAAACCGGCACGTCATGGGTATCCTGAAAAGTGACAGAAACTGCACCGCTCTCAACCAATGCATCGCCAATCTCTTCCGCTTTATTACCAGTGGTATTTAATTTTAACTGTATCCAGGGCATAGCAATTCTCTTTAAGGGATAAGCGGGTTATCCCGGTTGTGTAATGTTTATTTTGCCGGTATTACCGGTGCACTTATCGCGCGTTCACCCAGTTTATTACCTATCAGGAAAGTAATAATGCCTATGCTCAAAGCCGGAACGATAGGGTGAAGGTCAAAAATTTGTATGTTCAGGGTTGCTAACACCGCGTAACTCACAGCTCCACAAATCATTGAACACAGCGCTCCCTGAGCATTAGCTCGTTCCCAATATAAACCTAATACTAATGGCCACAGGAACACGGCTTCTAATCCACCAAAGGCTAACAGATTCCACCAGATGATCATTTCTGGTGGACGCCAGGCCGCCAGAATCAACAGCAGCCCCAGAATAAAGGTTACACTGCTTGATATACGCGCCAGACGACGTTCATTGCGTGCTTGTTCTGGCTTCAGGCTAAGGTAGAGATCTTTGATTAGCGTAGCCGATGACTGAAGCAGCTGAGCATTAATGGTGGACATAATCGCTGCCAGTGGTGCTGCCAGAAAAATACCGGCGGCCATTGGCGGCAGAACTTTAATCATCAGCGTCGGGATCACCTGATCGGGAATGGTTAAATCAGGCATAATCGCCCGTCCTAAAGCACCAGCCAGATGCATACTGAACATCAGGATCGCAACAATAATGGTACCGATGATAATGCCGCGATGTACCGCTTTGCTGTCTTTATAGGCAATACAGCGTACCGCCGTGTGTGGTAAACCAATGACACCAAAACACACCAGTATCCAGAAGGAAGCCATAAATGGCAGAGACAGAAAGTCATCGGCTCCGGTGGGTGATAACAGCTTAGGATCGATTTGCTGTAGTTTATCTACGGCGGTACCTAATCCTCCAGCGGCATAAATCACGGCAACCAGCAGCAAAATAGCGCCAATTAACATCACCATTCCCTGCAGGGCATCATTCAGGACGCTGGCGCGGAAGCCACCAAAAGCAGTATATAGTGCAATGGTGACGCCAAATATTAGTAAACCGATGTCGTAAGGTACTCCAGCAGCTGTTTCCAACAGGCGTGCGCCACCGATAAACTGTACCGTCATTGCGCCAATAAAAGCCAACAGTAAACTGATACTGGCGAACCAGACCAGAGTTTTGCTTTGGTAGCGAGCATACAGTACGTCGTTCAGGGTTACCGCGTTGTAACGTCGGGCCAAAATGGCAAATTTTTTGCCCAATACGCCAAGTGACAGCCAGACCGCAGGCAACTGAATCATCGCTAACAGTACCCAACCCAACCCATATTTATACGCAGCGCCTGGGCCGCCGATAAATGAACTGGCACTGATATAGGTAGCTGTCAGGGTCATTGCCAGAATAAAGCCGCCCATTGAACGATCGCCAAGGAAATAATCGTTCAGAAAATTTCCTTTTTGCCGCTTGGTATAGGCGTAAATCGACAACCCAAATACCAGCACCAGATAGGCAACTAATGGCAGGACGATATCAAGTTGCATCGTTATTATCCTCCAGCGAAATATCCCGGAAGACAAAGCGCACCATAAACCAGCATAAGAGAATAAAAACCAGAGGAACCAGCAAACAGGCCATTTCAAACCAGTGAGGCAATCCGGTTATTCCCTGTTGAGAGTCGGGTAAATAGGCCGCCAGCGTCCAGGCTATCAGGTAGGCTATGGTTAGCCACACTGCCCAGCGCGCTTCTTTATGAGCCTGAAGAAAACGAGGATCCAATCTGTACTCCATCACGTTAAACAGTCAGAGGTTATGGGCCAAAGGATAGAATTGTACGGAAACGGATACGTTTGCCTAGGACTTTTTTGTGTTACCGCCAGGTTGTGGCGCGATTCACTTCATTCATTATCTTTTATTACTCATTAACCAGTATGAAGGCGTTTGATTACTTTGGGACAGACTGCCTTCATACCGGGACAGGGCTAGTTGACGATTTGGTTAACTTTTTGCTCCCGGAACACTTTCATCAATATAACCTTTTGAATTTGATATGAGACCAACAGGAAACATAGAAAACCGAAAATCACCAACCCCGTCATTGCGATTTCAGGTGAAGTGAAGTGGCCAAATTGAGTAATCAGGTATGTTGATATCAGATAAATAACGTAGCTCAGAAGTATAACTAACAACACGTAAATAGTCGTGGCAGTGATAATTTTACGGATATTAATTCTATTCTGAGGTGTTTTTAAATTTTGATAGCAAGCCGCTGCCGAGACAAGGGTATTTAGAAAAATACATGACATCATGATGAGTGTTATTGACATCAGGAGACTGTTATTTTCATTATTAAATTTCATGAATGTCGACAGAGTAACGGTCATCAGTCTGCATAAAATTGCGGATGTAAGAATGGTATAAACAAATGAAGTTGCGATATGGTAGTAGCGGCTATCTGATTCTATATTATTGGCTTTAGCGGATGGCCCGATAAATATTTTCAGTATAAAGAAGACCGCAGAATAGAACGCTATCAAATAGACAGAGTATCTCAGTTTTATCAATAGGCTTTCTTCATTTAAATCAGATAGATGACTTATTGCGGGTAACTCTTCGAACAGTTTTAAAATATATCGATAGGATATACTGACAAGGTTTATTTCAACCAGAAAGAAGATAATAGTTGCAATCCAGATAATCCATTTGGCCGCGTAGTTTTTGCCTTCATTCAAACTTACAAACAAAACAAGAATGATGGTTGAGGTGAAAATAAATGTCAAAAATGAATAGAGAATTAATACGCTAAGTACCGGGCTATATTGTATCTGCTCAAGATAGGGAATATTGATATAGCAAAAATAGACAAATTTAAAAAAGATAATAACCAATGGAACAGCAAATTGTGAAGACCTATCCATACTAATTCCCTGTTATAAAAAAGGCCGATAATTATCGGCCTTTTCGGATGAGTCGCTTCAGGAAAATTACTTCTCCTGAATACCCAGCATTTTTTCCAGATAGTGAATGTTGGTTCCGCCTTTCTCGAACCCTTTATCATTCATAATCCGCAGTTGCAGGCTAACGTTGGTTTTGATGCCATCGATGATCAGTTCAGCCAGCGCATTCTTCATGCGGGAAATAGCTACTTCACGGGTTTCACCGTAAGCAATCAATTTACCAATCATGGAGTCATAGTATGGCGGTACGCTATAACCGGCATAGATATGAGATTCCCAGCGAATACCGAAACCGCCTGGTGCATGAAAACGGGTAATCTTGCCCGGAGAAGGCAGGAAGTTATCCGGATCTTCTGCGTTGATACGGCATTCGATAGCATGACCATGTACCTGAATATCTTTCTGCTTGATAGACAGTTTTTGGCCATCAGCTACACGCAGTTGTTCTTTAATCAGGTCAACGCCGGTAATCATTTCGGTAACCGGGTGCTCTACCTGAATACGGGTGTTCATTTCGATGAAATAGAACTCGCCGTTTTCATACAGGAACTCAAAGGTACCTGCACCACGGTAGCCGATTTCCACACAGGCTTTAGTACAACGTTCACCGATGCTACGACGCAGCTCTTCAGTGATGCCTGGTGCTGGCGCTTCTTCAACCACTTTCTGGTGGCGACGTTGCATAGAGCAGTCACGTTCTGCCAGATACACCGCATGGCCCTGGCCATCTGCCATAATCTGAATTTCGATATGGCGTGGGTTCTCCAGGAATTTTTCCATGTACACCATGTCGTTGTTGAAAGCTGCTTTAGCTTCCGCACGGGTCATGATAATGGATTCTTCCAGATCTTTATCGCTACGTACTACACGCATACCGCGACCGCCGCCGCCGCCAGATGCCTTGATAATGACCGGATAACCGATGCGCTTAGCCATCTCACGGTTTCTGGTCATATCATCATCCAGTGGGCCATCAGAACCAGGAACACAAGGAACCCCAGCTTTCTTCATGGCATGGATAGCGGAAACTTTATCACCCATCATACGAATGGTATCGGCTTTAGGGCCGATAAAGATAAAGCCAGAGCGTTCTACCTGCTCGGCAAAGTCTGCATTTTCAGACAGAAAACCATATCCCGGGTGAATTGCGTCGGCTCCGGTAATTTCGGCAGCGGCAATTAACGCAGGGATATTCAGATAACTTTTGACTGACTGAGCAGGGCCGATACAAACGGTCTCATCTGCCAGCAATACGTGTTTTAAATCGCGATCGGCGCTGGAGTGAACGGCAACCGTTTTAATGCCCAGTTCTTTACAGGCACGCAAAATACGCAGGGCAATTTCGCCCCGGTTCGCGATAACAACTTTTTCGATTTTGTCCATTTTTTTAGACATAGCTCGCCTCGTTATTCAATGATGACAAGCGGCTCGTCAAATTCTACCGGCTGCCCGCTTTCTAACAGGATCGCTTTTACCACGCCTGATTTATCAGCTTCAATTTGGTTCATCATTTTCATAGCTTCAACGATACATAAGGTATCGCCAACAGAAACGGTTTGACCCACTTCAATAAACGCTTTTGCGTCCGGGCTCGGTGTACGGTAGAAAGTACCTACCATCGGTGAGCGAACGATATGACCACTGATAGCTGCTGGTGCCGCTGCTTCAGCTGGTGCAGAAGCGACAGGAGCAGGTTGAGCAACTGGTGCCTGAGGCAGAGCATATTGCTGCATTGGCATAGCATAACTACCAGCGACGGGGCCGCGGCTGATACGTACTGACTCTTCGCCTTCAGAGATTTCCAGCTCATTGATGCCAGACTCTTCAACCAGTTCAATCAGTTTTTTAATTTTACGAATATCCATAGGTGTGATTCCGTATTCTCTTGTTACGTGGAATAAAAAATTATTGCAAACGGCGCAGGGCTGCTTGCAGAGCAAAGTCATAACTGTCAGCACCGAGGCCACAAATCACACCTACTGCAATATCTGAAAGATATGAGTGGTGTCTGAATGGCTCACGAGCATGGACGTTAGACAGGTGGATTTCAATAAATGGAATATTGACGGCCAGCAGCGCATCCCGAATTGCTACGCTGGTATGGGTGAACGCTGCCGGATTAATCAGAATAAAGTCTACTGAGCCACGAGCTTTATGAATCGCATCAATAATCTCGTACTCGGCATTTGATTGCAGATGAGAAAACGCCACGCCTGAGCGCAAGGTTTCATTTTCTAGTTTGGTTACGATGTCAGTCAGGGTCGTATGTCCATATTTATCAGGTTCACGCGTCCCTAATAGATTCAGATTAGGGCCATTTAACAGCAAAATGTGCGCTTTCTTCGTCATTGTGCTGACATCTCCGGCAATCAAACAATAATCGGTAAAAATAACTCGATGTCAGCCAATTGTCACTATTCTTCTTGTGAAATTGTATGAACGGATCAAATTAAAGTGCGCCATTATAACTATTTCGCCGAAATTAGCAGCTGTTTACTGGTCTTATCAGCGAAGATAGTTTAGGCCATATCGGGCAAAGCCTTGGCAGAGAAGCCTTCTCTGCTCAAAACTATTTGCCTCTTTGGTACTTTTCCCACCACTTTCTGAGCTTTTTAAAGCTATATGCCAACAATAATAGCGAGATTACGGCATAGATTGCCAGCTCCAGAGACAGTACTTTGGTGGATAACAGAGCATGTATTGGCGCCAGTATCGCTATCACATAGATAAAGTTATGGATAGTTTGCCAGTTAGAGCCTAATTTTCGCTGGAAGTTCTGTGTTGAAGTCAGAGCCATTATCAATAATATTAGCCAACTGATAATACCCAGAATAAGGTAGTTACGTTTAATCAGTTCTTGCAGCAGCAAAGAGATATCTAAACCCAGCTCTAAAACGCTGTAACAAATCAGATGTAAAGTTGCCCAGGCAAAACACCATAATCCAAGCAGTCGTCGACAGCGCGTCAGTATAGGTTGATGCAGCATTTTAGCCAGCGGAGTTACCAGCAAGGTTGCCAGTAATAATTTGAGTGCCATTCTGCCAGTGTAATGTTGAATATCTTTGGCCGCATCAGCACTCAGCCATCCCTGATTAATCGAGAGTATCAGCCATAACAGAGGAATAAATGCCAGCAGATGCAATATCAGCTTGAGCCATTTAATATTCACTGGCGTTATTTTCACTAAAAATGACTCCGTAAGTCTAATCCCTGATAAAGCGAAGCGACCTGATCGCCATATCCGTTGAACAAGAGTGTAGGCTGGCGCTTTACATCCAGCAAACCGCTGCTGCCAATAATCCGTTCTGTTGCCTGAGACCAGCGGGGATGATCCACCTGAGGATTTACGTTGGCATAAAAGCCGTATTCATCCGGTGCGCTTAAATTCCAGGTGGTTGGCGGCTGTTGTTCGACCAGTTTGATTTCAACAATCGACTTAATACTTTTGAAACCATACTTCCAGGGAACAATTAATCGGATGGGAGCGCCATTCTGGTTCGGTAGTGCTTTACCGTAAACCCCGACGGTTAATAGCGTTAGCGGATGCATTGCTTCATCCATACGCAGACCTTCAACATAGGGGTAATCCAGTCCACCACCAATATAGCGGCTGTTTTGTCCCGGCATATTTTCCGGATCGTAGAGGGTTTGAAAGGCAACATAGCGCGCTTTACTGGTCGGTTCTGCCAGCTTTAGCAGTTTGTTTAGTTCAAAGCCGAGCCATGGGATCACCATTGACCAGGCCTCCACACAACGCAGACGATAAATGCGCTCTTCCAGTGGAAAACGTTTAAAGATCTCATCCATATCCAGCGTTACCGGTTTTGCCACCTCACCGCTGATGCGAATCTTCCAGCCTTCAGTTTTTAACGTTCCTGCGTTGGCCGCTGGATCGGCCTTATCCAGGCCAAATTCGTAAAAATTATTGTATCCGATGACTTTTTCTTCTGGTGTCAAAGGCAGATTGGGGTGGTAGTTGGCAGAAGGGGTAAATGCCAGCGCTTTACCGGTTGATGCTTTGGGTTTGTCTCCACCGGTCAACCATGAGAGTAGCTCCGCCTGAGCATGTAGAGGGAGTGTTAATGCTGCCGCACTGATGCCCAGTGCCTGCAGAATTTTACGACGTTGATAAAACAGCTGTTCTGGTGTGGCAGCGTTTTCAGTTAAGCGTGTTTTTCTGACCATGATAGATGCTCTGTTAACAGAAAAGATTACGAATGATTAGACAAATCATTGTCCCGATTGTCCTGTTTTGCCAGAAATTGAGTGGAGAATATTCTTATTATAGAGAGGAGAAGGAGTTGATTTACCCCACGCTGGAACACGTGGGGTAACTTGAGCAAAAGAATCAGGCGATATTCACCAGTACCCGACCGGTAACTTTTCCTGACAGCAAATTCTCTGCCGTTGCAGGTACATCTTTCAGTGTGATTTCGCTGGTGGCTAACTGATAGAAGTTTTCTGGTAATAAGTTTGCCAGACGTTTCCATGCCTCAATTCGACGTTCTGTCGATATCATGACTGAATCCACTCCCTGCAAACGTACATTACGCAGAATAAATGGCATAACGGTGGTTGGCAGTTGGTATCCACCCGCCAGGCCACAGGCAGCCACGGTACCGTTATAATTCATTTGTGCGATAACTTTAGCCAGCAGTTCTCCGCCAGCAACGTCGACTGCACCTGCCCAGCGCTGTTTTTCCAGTGGTTTAGCTGCTTCGCTAAAACTCTCTCTTTCCAGTACATATTTTGCACCAAGCGATAACAAATATTCCGCATTGTGTTGACGTCCGCTAACGGCGGAAACCTGATAGCCCAGTTTATGCAGTAATGCAACGGCTGTACTTCCCACGCCACCGCTGGCACCAGTAACCAGTACCTCACCACTTTCAGGTAAAACACCACCTTCTTCTAATGCCATTACACACAACATAGCAGTCAGGCCCGCGGTACCAATGATCATGGCTTTGCGTTGATTCAGCCCTTCAGGCATAGAAACCAACCAGTCTCCGTTAACACGAGCTCGTTCTGCTAAGCCGCCCCAATGAGTTTCACCTACGCCCCAGCCTGTAAGGATGACATTTTGACCAGGAGAAAAACGTGGATCATCGCTACTATGAACGGTACCGGCGAAATCAATGCCAGGTACCATAGGAAAATTACGAATAATTTTTCCTTTGCCGGTAATGGCCAGCGCATCTTTATAGTTGATGCTGGACCAATTGATATCAACGGTGACATTGCCTTCAGGCAACTGTTCGGAGGTGATATCTTTTACTGATGCCAGTGTTTGTCCATCTTGTTGTTCAAGAACCAGAGCTTTAATCATTGTTTTTACTCTTATCCGAAAGTTAAAAGGAGGAGAATGAAATAACCATCACTTCATTCAGAGCAACTTAGCTATTATTGCCGTTATTATTCTCTTTTGTTGCACTTGGGGCAATCGGTAAGGTGCTCGCATTTTCGTTATGATAGCCGAAATAAAACAAAGTCGTTATCGGGTATATTGTTTCATGTACAGAAAATGACTATCACTTCTGTAGATAAAAGAGTGTTTAAATCTTATTAAAATATGACGTTAAGTCCCGAGTTTTGATAAAGTCTGCTAGAATGTCGGTGAGTTACGTTGCGATGCAGAGCATTTGTTCTGTGCATTTTGTATTGCTTTTCAGCAAATTAGAATAATTTACTATGGGAATGAGATTTACCGCCAGATTATCTATTTTTATTTCTTTATTAGTTTTTCTTACTATGATTTTGGCACTGATGACCAGTATGTTAAGTGTCTATTTTGTGGGTGAGGAGAAGATGGAGAAGCATTGGTATGCGCTTGCCACTACAGTGGATCAGGCGTTGATTTATCAGTCCCCAAGCGCTTATGACCGCTGGCTTCCGGTCGTGATGTATGCCACCGGCGTACGCCATCTGACAATTAAAGACGAAAAAGATAAAACCATTTATACCCATAGCAGTGATAATCGTCCCGGTTTCTGGGAAAAGTTTCACACCCTTAGCGAGACCGATCTGGAATTACCTCAACATCCCGGTTATCGCCTGCAAATCCTCTATGTTAATCCGATTCTCAGCACACTCTTTTCATTACCCATTCTGTTAGCCATTATTGCGGTCATTGTTTTTATTGGTTTGATCATGTTTTGGTGGATTCACTGGCTTAAACAACAATTTAAAGGGTTGCTGTTACTGGAAGAGCGTTCCCAACGTATTTTAGCCGGTGAGAGAGACGGTGCCGAAATTTCGGATGAAAAAGAATGGCCGGTTAATACCAGTGCTGCTATTAACCGATTGCTGTCTGAGCTGAGTAATATGAGTAATGAGCGGGTCAGAGTAGATAAACTGATTCGATCGTTCGCCGCTCAGGATGCACAAACCGGACTGAATAACCGTCTGTTTTTTGATAACCAACTGGCAACCCAGCTTGAAGAGCCTAATGCCCATGGCGTGGTAATGATGATTCGCTTGCCTGAGCTGGAGTTAATGGCGAGTGAACACGGCAAAGATGTGATTGACGATTTGCTGTATACGTTGGTGAATATGTTATCGACTTTTATAATGCGCCATCCGGCAGCATTATTAGCCCGCTATTTCGATAATGATTTTAGCGTAATGTTACCCCACCGTTCACTAAAAGAAGCCGATGCTATTGCCGCCCAGTTGGTGAATGCAGTAGATATGCTGCCGGTATCATCGGGTATTGAAAAAGAGTCTCTGATCCATATAGGTATTTGTCTTTATCATATGGGGCAAACGCCAGAACAGATTATGGATAATGCCGAGCAGGCTGCCCGCACTGCCGTATTACAAGGCAGCAATGGTTGGTTTATCTATGACAGTCAAGTGACCAGCGCCGCCAGAGGCAGCGTTCGTTGGCGCACGCTGCTGGAACAGATGCTGGATAAAGGTGGGCCAGATATTTATTACAAACCGGCAGTAACGGTAAAAGGTGAGTTGAACCATCGTGAGATGTTATTGCGTATTCATGATGGCAGTGATGAACTACAACCCGCAGAGTTTATGCCGTTGATTCAACAGTTTGGTTTAACAGAGCGCTTTGACCGCTTAGTGCTGAGTAAAACCTTGCCTTTGCTCGATCGCTGGCCTAATGACACTATCGCGGTATCGGTAACCGTCGACTCCCTGCTTAAACACTCTTTTCAGGTGTGGCTACGGGATAATCTGTTGGAAAAAGAAAAATCGTATCGAAAACGAATTATATTTGAACTTGCAGAGGCAGATGTTTGTCAATATAGCGATCGCTTGCGTCCGGTGATTCGATTACTGCATCTGTTAGGGTGTCGTTTGGGAATTGTTCAGGCGGGATTAACGGTAGTCAGCACCATTTATATTAAGACCATGCCTATTGAAGTGATCAAACTTCACCCGGGTTTGGTGCGTAATATCGATCGACGTCCGGAGAATCAGCTATTTGTCGATAGTCTTATCAGCGCCTGTGAAGGAACAAATGTGGTGGTGATGGCTGCGAGTGTGAGAACACATCTCGAATGGGAAACTCTGCGTTCCCATGGAATTGGTGGTGGTCAGGGTGAGTTTTTTGCCTCGCCGGTGTTGATTCCAACCCCTAAAGAGAAAAATAGTGGTAAAAATCGTCATTATTAACTCTGAAATATTGATGGTTTTCACGTAGAATAGCGTTCCCTACTTATTGGTTTCTGTTTGCCTGTATTAACAATACGTGTAAATCATTAAATCGAGTGGAAAAGTTTATGTGGCGTGTGTTTGGTTGAGGTTAAGCCAAACATGCGTATTGAGCTCACGTTGGATGCGTTCATTAAATGAACGCTTTTTTGTGCCTTGTAGCCGTCCTCCGTGGTTGGTAAAGTAGGCGGATTAATATACCGCCTCAGCTTTCAGGATTACTTTCTAGAATGTTTAAGAAATTTCGTGGCATGTTTTCTAATGACCTGTCCATTGACCTTGGTACCGCAAATACCCTGATCTATGTAAAAGGACAAGGAATCGTATTGAATGAACCTTCTGTGGTTGCCATTCGTCAGGATCGAGTAGGCTCGCAAAAGAGCGTTGCTGCTGTAGGCCATGAGGCTAAGCAGATGTTAGGTCGTACTCCTGGATATATTTCTGCTATCCGTCCAATGAAAGACGGTGTAATTGCAGACTTCTTCGTAACCGAGAAGATGCTACAGCACTTTATTCGTCAGGTTCACAGCAACAGCATTTTGCGCCCAAGTCCGCGCGTGTTGGTGTGTGTGCCAGTAGGCGCAACTCAGGTTGAACGTCGTGCAATTCGTGAATCAGCACAAGGGGCTGGTGCCCGTGAAGTATTCCTGATTGAAGAGCCAATGGCTGCTGCTATCGGTGCTGGCCTGCCAGTATCTGAAGCGACAGGCTCCATGGTAGTGGATATCGGTGGTGGTACTACAGAAGTTGCCGTTATTTCCCTGAATGGTGTGGTTTACTCTTCTTCTGTACGGATCGGCGGTGACCGTTTTGATGAAGCTATCATCAACTATGTGCGTCGTAACTATGGCTCACTGATCGGTGAAGCTACTGCTGAACGTATTAAACATGAAATTGGATCGGCTTATCCCGGTGATGAAGTCCGTGAAATCGAAGTCCGTGGTCGTAATCTGGCAGAAGGTGTGCCGCGCGGATTTACACTAAATTCCAATGAAATCCTTGAAGCCCTGCAGGAACCTCTGGCAGGTATCGTTAGCGCAGTGATGGTGGCATTAGAACAATGCCCTCCGGAACTGGCTTCTGATATTTCTGAACGTGGAATGGTTCTGACTGGCGGTGGCGCTCTGTTACGTAATTTAGATCGCTTGCTGATGGAAGAGACTGGTATCCCTGTCGTTGTGGGCGATGATCCTCTAACTTGCGTTGCCCGTGGTGGTGGTAAAGCGTTAGAAATGATCGATATGCACGGCGGTGATTTATTCAGCGAGGACTAATTTCATTTTTGTTCTCTTTCTCTGACAGTGATGGTTCTGTGAAAGGCAGCAGGTTACAGGGTTCATTATGATAATACCTGTCCGGTTCTGTCTTTTAGAACATCACTGTAGTGTAAGCACAGATAGAAATTAAGTTGTCCCTGCCAGAAGGGGTCGCACCCCTTCTTGTCGACAAGGATAATGCAATTTATGAAGCCTATTTTTAGCAGGGGGCCATCCCTGCAGTTACGTCTTTTTCTGGCCGTTATCTTTGCTATCGTCCTGATTGTCGTCGATAGTCGGTTGAGTGTTTTTTCAAAAGTACGTAGTTATCTGGACACCGCCGTTAGCCCATTCTTTTTTGTGGCAAATGGACCTCGTGACATTTTGGATGGTGTTTCTGATTCCTTTACTTCCCGTGAAGATCTGCAGAAAGAAAATGAACTGCTACGTAATGAACTGTTGTTGAGAAATAGCGACATTCAGCTATTGGGACAGCTCCGTCAGGAAAATAACCGATTACGTGAGTTACTGGGTTCACCGTTGCGTGGCGATGAACATAAAATGATTACTCAGGTGCTTTCAACGGAGTCAGATCCTTATAGTTACCAGGTAGTTATTGATAAAGGCTTTCAGGACGGCGTATATGAAGGCCAACCGGTTATTAACGATAAAGGCGTCGTTGGGCAAGTAGTTGCTGTTGCCCGTAACACCAGCCGTGTTCTCTTAATTTGCGATACTTCCCACTCTTTACCTATTCAGGTTCTGCGCAATGATATTCGTGTTATTGCGGTAGGGACTGGCTGCACGGAAGATTTACAGCTGGAATATTTACCGCGGGATACTGATATTCGCGTAGGAGACGTTTTGGTAACGTCGAGCCTCGGTGGGCGTTTCCCTGAAGGTTATCCGGTAGCCGTAGTCTCTTCCGTTACTATTGATGACCAACGAGCGAATACAGTGATTCAGGCGCACCCGACCGTAGCGTTACAACGTTTGCGCTATTTGCTGTTGCTGTGGCCAAACGATCGCGACGGGCTTCAGCCTCTGCCTTCGGAAGAAGTAAGACGTATAGCGAAAGAGCGCTTGCGCCAGATGATGCCTCAGGTTCTGCCTCCGGAAACAACACCACCGGTACCGCCAGCCAATTCTACGCCATCATCAGCGGTACCCGGCGCGGCAACTCAATCGCCAACACCATTAAGGCAACCAGCGTCAGCACCAGGATCATCGAGGCAGCAACCAACAGCTACGCCAGCTAACCGGGGTCAGTGATGAGCAGTTATAATAGCTCTGGTCGCCTGATTGTTTGGATTTCCTTTTTACTGGCCATGGTATTGCAAACCATGCCGTGGCCAGAGGAATTACATCAGTTTCGTCCTTCATGGGTGATGTTAATCTTAGTGTATTGGGTCATGGCTTTACCGCACCGAATTAACGTTGGAACGGCTTTTATTCTTGGTTTGGTCTGGGATTTAACGCTGGGTGCCACGCTGGGGGTCAGAGGGTTAGCACTGGGCATCATTGCCTATGTGGTGGCTTTTCGCAGCCAGCTATTGCGTAATATGGCTCTGTGGCAACAGGCGCTGATTGTGGTGTTGCTCTCTTTAGTGATGAGTGTGATTGTCTTTTGGGCTGAATTTCTGGTGCACAATGTGACATTTCGTCCGGAGATTTTGTGGAACAGTGCAATTAATGGTGTGTTATGGCCATGGCTATTTTTATTAATGCGTAAAGTGCGTCGACGCTTTGCTGTCCGATGAGATTTTATATGCAGCCCATTTATCTGGCTTCTGCCTCTCCCCGCCGTCGTGAACTGTTAACCTTATTACAGATCCCCTTTGAACGTTTAAATACTGAAGTTGAAGAGCGTCAACTGCAAGGGGAGAAGCCGTTAGACTACGTTTGTCGTCTGGCAAAAAGCAAAGCACTGGCTGGAGTTCTGGTGGCTGAAAAGGATTATCCGGTTTTAGGCGCTGACACCATTGTCGTGTTGGACGATCGGGTTCTGGAAAAGCCAAAAGATACTGAAGACGCAGCCCGTATGCTACACATGCTATCGGACTGTCAACATTTAGTGATTACCGCGATTGCTTTTGCTAATCAACAGGATGTGATGTGTTATTCTGTTAGTACTGAAGTTATTTTTCGTCAGCTAAGTGAGCAGGATATTATCGCTTATATTGCCAGCGGCGAACCGATGGACAAAGCTGGTGCTTATGGTATTCAGGGTTTCGGTGGCACTTTTGTCAGGGAAATTCATGGTAGTTATCATGCCGTGGTCGGTTTACCTTTGGTTGAAACCCGCGAGCTTCTGGATGCCTTTTTGGCAGCACAGGCTGGGCGTATAAAATAAGGAATAATAATGACGGCGGAACTGTTAGTTAACGTCACCCCTTCTGAAACGCGCGTTGCTTTTATCGATGGCGGTATCCTGCAGGAAATTCACATCGACCGGGAATCTAAACGCGGTATCGTAGGCAATATTTATAAAGGTCGTGTCAGCCGGGTTCTGCCGGGAATGCAGGCCGCTTTTATTGATATTGGTCTGGATAAAGCTGCTTTTCTTCATGCATCAGATATTATGCCGCACACTGAGTGCATTGCTGATAATGAACAAAAGCAGTTTCATGTACGTGATATTACCGAGTTGGTCCGTCAGGGGCAGGACCTGGTGGTTCAGGTGGTGAAAGATCCACTGGGTACCAAGGGTGCGCGTTTAACGACGGATATTACGTTACCTTCCCGTTATCTGGTATTTATGCCTGGTGCTGCTCACGTAGGCGTTTCTCAGCGTATTGATAGCGAAGAAGAGCGCGAACGCTTAAAGCAAATAGTGGCGGAATACTGCGATGAAATGGGCGGTTTTATTATTCGCACCGCAGCAGAAGGTGTGGGTGATGAGGAACTGGCACAGGATGCTGCTTTTCTTAAGCGCCTGTGGAGTAAAGTCATAGAGCGCAAGAGCCGGGGCGGTACTAAAAATATGCTGTACGGTGAGCTGGCGCTAACCCAGCGCGTATTGCGAGATTTTGTTGGTGAATCGCTGGATCGTATTCGGGTGGATTCCCGCCTGACTTATGATTCTCTGGTGGAGTTTACCGCAGAATTTATGCCACAAATGACTTCTAAGCTGGAGCGTTATACCGGAAAACAGCCTATTTTTGATCTGTATGATGTTGAAAATGAAATTCAGCGGGCATTGGATCGAAAAGTCGAGTTAAAGTCAGGTGGCTATCTGATTATTGACCAAACAGAAGCCATGACCACTATTGATATCAACACCGGTGCTTTTGTTGGTCATCGTAATCTGGATGAAACCATTTTTAATACCAATATTGAGGCCACTCAGGCAATTGCCCGTCAGCTACGATTGCGCAATTTAGGTGGTATTATCATTATTGATTTTATTGATATGACCAGTGAGGACCATCGCCGTCGGGTGTTGAATTCCCTTGAACAGGCATTGTCAAAAGATCGGGTTAAAACCAGTGTAAATGAGTTTTCTGCTTTAGGGTTGGTTGAAATGACCCGAAAGCGTACCCGTGAAAGTCTGGAACATGTCTTGTGTGGTGAGTGTCCAAGCTGCCGCGGTCGTGGTCGGGTGAAAACCGTGGAAACCGTCTGTTATGAAATCCTGCGGGAAATCGTACGGGTACACCACGCTTACGATGCGGATCGCTTTCTGGTTTATGCTTCTCCTGCGGTTGGAGATGCGCTGAAGAGCGAGGAGTCGTACTCTTTGGCAGAAGTAGAGCTCTTCGTTGGAAAACAGGTTAAAATTCAGATAGAACCACTTTATAACAGGGAACAGTTTGATGTGGTGATGATGTAGTGAGCAGATGAGACATTAAACCCGCGTAGTAGCCAGAGGAGGAAGGATGAGGCGAACGAGCCGCATGCTGTTTAAAATAGTGATACTGCTATTAGTGCTGCTTACGCTGGTTGTCGGTGGTTTGCGCTTTGCCTTGCCCCGAATTAATGAATATCGCCAACCCATTCTGGACACCGTTAATCGATTTACCGGCATTCCTGCTCAAGTGGAGCAGATGGAAGGTAAATGGGAAATGTTCGGCCCCACATTTGATCTACGTAATATTTCATTAGAAACATCTGCCGGAAAGATTGATATCTCCCGAGTCACCATCGCTCTTGATGTTTGGGAATCCCTGCTGCATTTTCGTTTTCAATTCAGAGACCTGACCTTTTATCAGGTGAAAGGCGATCTTGACTATATGGTGGGCCAGTCGGAAGAGAGTCAGGGATCTTCTGATTTAACCACGCTGGAAAACATCTTTTTAAACCAGTTTGACCACTTTATTTTACGCGATAGCAAACTCTCCTTCCTGGCCTTATCTGGCGATCGGGTGACCGTTGAACTCCCTCGATTAACCTGGTTGAACGGCCGAAATCGCCACCGTGCAGAAGGCCAGGTTCATGTTTCGACAGAAAATGGGCCGCACGGTTTACTGGAGGTTCGTCTCGATCTCAGAGATGAAGAGGGTTTGTTAGATAGCGGTACTGTTTATCTTCAGGCCAATGACGTTAATATGCTGCCGTGGCTTAGCCACTGGTTTAAATCAAATTCCGGGTTTGATAATGCTCAATTCAGTCTGGCTTCCTGGCTTTATATTAAGAAAGGGGTAATTGACGGCGGAGACGTGTTGCTGAGTCAGGGAAGAGCTAACTGGCATAATGATGAAAATATGCACCAGTTAGACGTTAACCAGCTATCAGTTCATATGAGTCGGCAGGAGAAAGGTTGGCGTTTAGATGTACCATCGCTCAACCTGAGAACCGATGGTGTCGTCTGGCCTGCCGGTAGGGTTAGCCTGTTCTGGCAGCCTGAAGGTATCGCTTCTAACGGAGACAAGTGGGAGGAGATGCTGCGCATTCGGGCGGAGAATCTGAGCCTTGACCATATTAACCCACTATTGCCTATTTTTAGTTTCCTGACGCCTGATGCGCTGGATATCTGGTTTAAGATGGACCCTCATGGCAATTTGCCGCTTCTGGCGTTGGATATTCCATTAAAACAGCCGGAAAACATCCATTTTCAGGCTCAGTGGCAGGAAGCCAGCTGGAAGCCCTGGGAGTTAATTCCGGGCAGCAATCACACCCAGGGAACTATCGCAGGAAGTATTAGCGAAGGAACCATGAGCGTTGCGCTAAATAACAGCACATTGCCATACAGCAGTGTATTTCGGGCGCCTCTGGAAGTCAGTAAGGCTAATGCCACGCTAAACTGGTTGAATAATCAGAATGAATTCCGGTTATGGAGCGACCATATTGACGTTCAGGCTAAATCTTTATGGGTCAATGGTGGATTTGATTACACTCAACCTGAAGGAAGCGATCCCTGGTTAAGTATTCTGGCGGGTATTCGGGTATATGATGCCGGTGACGCCTGGCGTTATTTCCCTGAACCGCTGATGGGCAAAGATTTAACTGATTATCTCTCCTCTGCCATTATTGCCGGTAAGTCAGATAACGCTACGCTGATTTTTTCAGGCAACCCGATTAAGTTTCCTTACCCGGAAAAAGACGGCCTGTTTGAAGTTTATGCACCATTAACCGAAACCACCTTCAAGTTTCAGCCTGACTGGAAACCTCTGACAGATATGACCATCGACCTGGATTTTATCAATGCAGGACTATGGATGAATGCACCAACTGCGAAGCTGGGAAAGGTAAATGGCCGCAACATTGAAGCCATTATTGCTGACTACGCCAAACATCAGTTAGCCATTACCGCCGACGTGGATGGTGAAGGTGTTGATGTTCGTGACTATATGAATGGCTCGCCGTTGAAGTCATCTGTAGGTTCGGCTTTGGAGCAGGTTGAAGTTCAAGGTAATGTTAGCGGGCGCTTACAGTTGGATATTCCTCTTGATGGCAAAGATGCTATCGCGAAAGGGGACATCACCCTGAAAAATAATAGCCTGCATATTAAACCGATTGATTCCACGATGGAAAACGTCAGTGGTACTTTCAGTTTTGATAATGGTGACCTGATTAGTAAACCACTAACTGCCCAGTGGTTTAATCAACCGGTAGGTTTGAATTTCTCCACTAAACAAAATGCCAGGGATTACGGTGTTAAAGTTGGTATAACCGGCAACTGGTCAGTGGCTAAACTGCCATGGCTGCCAAAAGAAATTGCTTCCGAAGTCGCGGGTAATGCAGGTTGGAAGAGTGATGTGAATATCACGTTACCCCCCAAAGGCAGTGCTAAATATGATGTGCTGTTTACCGGTGATCTGAAAGGTGTGAGCAGCCGCTTACCTGCACCGCTAAATAAGTCATCAGGATCGGCGTTGCCGGTAAAACTGAAGGCCAGTGGCGATCTGAAAGGCTTTAACATGGATGGGACCATTGCAGGTAATCAGGCCATCAACAGTCAGTGGGTATTCACTAAAGATCAAACCCGGTTAACGCGCCTTGCCTGGCAGATGAATAGTCAAAAAATACCAGCACTCTCTTCTGATGAACGTCTCGATATGCAACTACCTGCATTGAACGGTGAAAAGTTAATGGCAGTTCTTGGGTCGCTGAGTGCGGCTGATACCAGTGGCAAAACAGGAAAATTCGCAATGCCACCACGCTGGATTTTCCGTTCGCCGCAGGTTGAACTGGCCGGGCAGTTCTGGCGTGATGTTGCTGTTGATGTGGATAATCGTTCTGCCAATACACAAGTGGGGATCAAAGGTAAAGAGATCGATGCCCGACTTAGTATTAACAATAACCAGCCGTGGCGAGCGGATATTGACTACCTGTATTTCAATCCTAAAAAAGAGAGCCTGTTAGGTAGCACTACCGA
The DNA here is from genome assembly GCF_013394855.1 of Limnobaculum xujianqingii. Taxonomy (NCBI): domain Bacteria; kingdom Pseudomonadati; phylum Pseudomonadota; class Gammaproteobacteria; order Enterobacterales; family Budviciaceae; genus Limnobaculum; species Limnobaculum xujianqingii. The sequence goes on from NZ_JABMLK010000002.1 coordinate 1,543,980, forward strand.
TAGCAAAGGCAAAGTGGGTAAGTCATCACTCTCTTCCATTAATTTTGGTCGTTTGCCGTCCCTGGCGATTCGCTGTAAAGAGTGTTGGGGAATGGGCCAACGCCTGGGCATTGTCGAAGCCGATGTGCGATTCCGTCCCGAAAGCTTAAGTCTGAATAATGGCGTTATTGACACCGGTAATACTCGGTTAACGTTCAGCGGTGACTGGTTGCGTTCAGCAGCAGGTTCCGCCACCCGGGTTGATGGCAAACTATCCGGGCAGCAAATCGATCGCAGCATGGATTACTTTGGTGTTTATACGCCGCTTAAAGATGCACCGTTTGATGTGAATTTTAGTCTGGCGTGGCAGGGGGAGCCCTGGTCACCTCAGGTAGATACCCTGGATGGTCAGGTGGTTACCAAATTGGGCAAAGGAATGGTCGATAATGCCGGCGGCGGTCATGCCGGGCAAATATTGCGGCTGTTAAGTTTTAACGCGCTAATACGTAAACTACAGTTTGATTTTAGCGATACGTTTGGCAATGGTTTTTACTTTGATACTATCAGTGGAAGCCTTAAGCTGGCAAAAGGCGTTGCAACTACCAATGATACTTTGATCGATGGCTTATCTGCAGACATTGCTGTTGATGGCTCCATTGATTTAGCTAAACAACGCCTCAATCTTAATGCTGTAGTCGCACCTGAAATTTCGGCTACGGTGGGAGTGGCAACTGCGTTTGTAGTAAACCCTATTGCAGGGGCAGCAGTATTTACGGTGAGTCAGGTTCTTGCACCGTTATGGAACAAGATTTCACTGATTCGTTATAAAATTGACGGTAGTTTCGAAAATCCAAATGTGAACGAAGTATTGCGTCAACCGAAGGGAGAAGGCGATTAATGAGAAGTGCTAACGTAGCTCTGTTACAACTCTGTAGTGGGGATAATGTGCGTGCCAATCTGGCGCAAATTGAGCAACAAATTAAGCAGTTGAAGCCCCATGTGAAGTTGGTTATGACGCCGGAGAATGCGTTACTGTTTGCTGATACTCAAACCTATTATAAATATTCCGAAACAGAAGGAACCGGACCACTTCAGGATGCTATCAGGGAGATGGCAATACGCTATGGCGTATGGATTTTAGTAGGTTCAATGCCGCTTATCAGTCGTGAAGATCCGGACCGTTTAACCGCCAGTAGTCTGTTGTTTGATGATAAGGGTGAAATTAAAGCCCGCTATGACAAAATGCATATGTTTGATGCTGACGTTGCCGACGGACACAACCATTACCGTGAGTCAGATGCTTATGCCTATGGCCAACATTTAACGGTAGTTGATACACCAGTTGGTCGACTGGGTATGACCATTTGTTATGATTTACGTTTTCCGGGCCTGTATCAGGCACTAAGAGAGCAAGGTGCTGAGTTGATTTCTATCCCGGCAGCCTTTACCCGTGTAACGGGAGAAGCTCACTGGGAAATCCTGCTGCGCGCACGCGCCATTGAAAACCAGTGCTGGATTTTGGCTCCGGCTCAGGTTGGACGCCATGGCTCAACTCGTCGTACCTGGGGCCATACCATGGCTATCGACCCATGGGGAAGCGTAGTTGGCATTAATGCGGATGCGGTTGAAGGCATCAAAGTACATGTAGATACTTCCGGCATGCAAAAACTGCGTGAGCAAATGCCGGTCGTCAAACACAACAGATTTCAGCCGGTGCTGAAAAATCCATTAAATAAGAGTGAATAACCATTATGAATCTGACGCTGGTCAGTGAGCAGCTATTGGCTGCGAATAAATTAAGCCATCAGGATCTGTTTAATGTTCTGGGGCAATTGTCTGAGCGGCGTCTGGATTATGCCGACCTCTATTTTCAGTCCAGCTACCATGAATCCTGGGTAATAGAAGACGGTATTATTAAAGATGGTTCCTACAATATCGATCAGGGCGTAGGTGTTAGGGCGATCAGCGGTGAAAAGACCGGTTTTGCTTATGCGGATCAGATTACGTTAAATGCCCTGACTCAAAGCGCCCATGCGGCGCGTTCCATTGTCAGCGACAAAGGAAACGGTAAAAGCCATGTACTGGGGGCGGTGCCTTACTCCTCACTCTATCCGGCCATTGATCCGCTGCAAAGTCTGACTCGTGAAGCCAAAATCGAATTACTGCATCAGGTAGACAAAGTTGCCAGAGCGGCAGACAAGCGGGTACAGGAAGTGAATGCCAGTCTGAGTGGCGTGTATGAAATGGTACTGGTTGCCGCAACGGATGGTACTTTGGCTGCGGATATCCGGCCTTTAGTCCGCCTGTCGGTGAGTGTGCTGGTGGAAGAGAACGGTAAGCGTGAGCGCGGTTCCAGCGGTGGCGGTGGCCGTGTTGGTTATGAATATTTCCTTGAACAGACCGAAATGGGTGTTCGTGCGGAAGTGTTTGCTCAGGAAGCGGTAAGAATGGCGCTGGTTAACCTTTCTGCTATTGCTGCTCCTGCGGGTGCTATGCCTGTGGTTCTGGGTGCCGGCTGGCCTGGAGTATTGTTGCATGAAGCGGTTGGTCATGGTCTTGAGGGCGATTTTAACCGTAAAGGCTCATCAGTATTCAGCGGTCGCATGGGAGAACTGGTAGCTTCAGAACTCTGCACCGTGGTTGATGACGGTACTATGATGGGACGTCGGGGTTCTCTGTCCATTGATGATGAAGGGGTTCCGGGACAGTATAACGTACTGATTGAAAACGGCATTCTGAAAGGCTATATGCAAGATAAGCTAAATGCCCGACTGATGGGGCTAGCTCCAACGGGTAACGGACGCCGTGAATCTTATGCCAGTTTGCCAATGCCACGTATGACCAATACCTACATGCTGGCGGGGAAATCCAGCCGGGAAGAGATTATTGCCAGCGTAGAATATGGCCTGTATGCCCCTAATTTTGGTGGCGGTCAGGTGGATATCACTTCAGGTAAATTTGTGTTCTCTACCTCTGAAGCCTATTTGATCGAGAATGGTCGAATTGGTAAAGCGGTTAAAGGGGCAACGCTGATTGGCTCTGGTATTGAGGCAATGCAGCAGATCTCTATGGTAGGCAACGACCTGGCTCTGGATAAAGGAGTTGGTGTGTGTGGTAAAGAAGGGCAAAGCGTGCCGGTCGGTGTTGGACAGCCAACCCTGAAACTGGACAATTTAACCGTAGGCGGAACCGCCTAATCTCCTCAAAAATAAGTCGGGTAACGATTTGTTAGTTACCCGATGTTAACTTATGCCGCTAATCAGGGATGTCTGCCTCCTGAATTCGACAGCTTTCATGTCATCTTTCTACGGAGTATTAAAATGAGTATTTCCTACTATCAGTTAGCTACGCAAAGTACCATTCGTGTGCTGAATAATCTTGATCATCTGATTGATATGGCAATAGTGTTCTGTGCCGAGCGCAAAATTGATGAGTCTGTGTTGTTCAACGACCGTTTAGCGCCGGATATGTTTCCTCTGTCGCGTCAGGTTCAGTTGGTAAGCGATATGACCAAAGGTTGCGCCGCTCGTTTAGCGGGTATCGAACCACCAAGCTATGCCGATACCGAAACGTCATTTGAGCAGTTGAAAGAACGCATCAGAAAAACGGTCGACTTCATTGCCACGCTAAAAGAGAGCAATTTTACTGATTGTGAGAAGCGTGATATCAAACTGCCATGGTATGAAGATGCACTTCCGGCTGAAGTCTTCTTATTGCAGCATGCTTTGCCGAATATCTACTTCCATATCGCTACGGCATATAACATTTTACGCCACAATGGTGTGCCGGTAGGTAAACGAGATTATCTCGGCAAGATCTGATGCTTTATTTTTGGCCTTAAAATAGTCAATTGTCGGGAGGGGCTCCCGTGGGGGTCGACTTGGCGTAAGCCAACGAAGCGCCCGTAGGGAGACCAGGCCCGACATGCACTGAAGCCAAGTACAGGCGGTTTTCCGGTCGAGCACAAAGCTTGTATAAGCGTTTTAGATTCTACGACCGGAATATTCATTGGTGCCGATTTATCTGGTTTTTCAGCAGTCTGATTTATTTCCTCACTTCACATTCCCTTCACTCGCTTCACACACAGCCAGATTATATTGCTCACTATTCTAACCTCAGTGAGATTTCGGCCATGTCAGCAATAGATACTTACTCTTTATCACCGGTAATTGGCTATGCGCGCCCTTGGTATATACAGGGATGGATGCGTACGTTACCTTTGCCGCTGCTGGAGTTTTGGAGCTTTGGCGTAAAAGAGTCAATAAGCTGTATTTTCGCCGTTTCATTTTTTATCACACTGGCATTATCTAAATTTCTTCCGCTGGGCGGATTACCGCGCTATGACTTTGTACTGATTGTTGCGCTGATGGTTCAGTTTGCGTTGGTATACAGTGGACTGGAAACCAAAAAGGAGCTGATTGCCATCTCATTGTTCCACCTGCTGGGACTGGTATTGGAGATATTTAAAACGGCTCCGGGAATTGGTTCATGGAGCTATCCGGAATTTGCTTATAGCAAAGTATTTGGTGTACCCCTGTATAGTGGTTTTATGTATGCAGCAGTAGGTAGCTATATATTGCAGGCATGGCGCCAGTTAGCGGTGCGTCTGACAGGATATCCATCTCATCTGGTGGTGATAATTCTGGCTGCCGCCATCTATCTCAATTTCTTTACCCACCATTTTATTGGTGACTATCGCTGGCCACTTACCTTGATTCTGATTGCGGTATTTTGGCATACCAAAGTACATTTTAAACCGATGGCACGTGAGTTCTGGATACCATTACCGTTGGCTTTCTTGTTGATTGGGTTCTTTATTTGGATTGCGGAGAATATTGTTACGCTGCTTGGCGGCTGGCAATATCCTAATCAGACAACCTCCTGGCAGATAGTCCATTTAGGCAAAATTAGCTCATGGGGATTACTGGTGGTAATTAGTTTTGTTATTGTGGCGGAGTTAAAATTCCTCAATAAATGTAAAGAAAGCGAAAATAAGCTGACTAATTAATCGCGATCGAATATTTTTATCTCATGTATTTTTTGGATACACACTGTGACATCTTATTCTGTGAGAGTGTGAAATAATGCATGTTGGTAAAAAGGCTAATATAAGCTAAATATTAATATAGAGTGAGTTATCGTAATTCGTAACTGAGAGAGCATGAAGAGAAATACCATAGGGATACTGATATTTTGTGCATTACTGATTATTGTTGGCGTTGCTTTCAATAAATTTAATAGTACAAAGCACTCTTCAATAGAGCCTCGCTCAGCGGAGAACTCATCACAACCAATTGATCGTAATAAAGGTAAGCCATCACCTGCGGATATATCGACTCAGGAAATTGATAAGCTTACCCGGCAAGACGTTGTAGCGTCATATGTTCGTCAGAATAAGCGTTTGCCGGATTATTACATCACTAAGAGTAAGGCCCGTTCGCAAGGCTGGGATGCTCGCGATGGTAATCTTTGTTCTGTTCTACCGGGTAAGGCTATCGGTGGTGACCGCTTCTCTAATCGGGAAGGAGGGCTGCCTGAAGCATCCGGACGAGTCTGGTACGAGGCGGATCTTAATTACCGCTGCGGACATCGGGGAGCAGACAGATTACTGTATTCAAATGATGGTCTGATATATGTCTCACGCGACCATTATAAACGATTCATGGAGGTAAAAAGCTGATGAGAAGCGTTGTTTTCGATTTTGCTGATATTCGTTCAATGCCGGACTTTTATTTACAGTTCGCAGATATATTCTTGTTACCAGACTGGTTTGGTAATAATTTAGATGCATTATGGGATGCATTAACCGTAGGTATTCGTTTACCGGTTCAAATCGTGTTTACCCATTTTGATCGTCAGTCGATGGATTTTGTTTCGCTGTATAATCTGTTTGAAGAAGCGGAGCAAGAGCTTGATGGTTTATTAAGCTTTAATAGTCTGGAAGATAAAGCCTGATTCAGTTTCTGTTTTGGGCGTCCTGACTAAAAATATCCTTAGTAATACCTAATTTTTTCATTTTGCTATACAACGTATTACTGTTTATTTTAAGTATTTCTGCTGCGCCGCCTTCACCGGATATTTTTCCGTTGGTTTGCTTTAGTGTTTCAATAATATGCCTTTTTACGATTTCGTTAAGAGGTAAAATAGGCTGTCTGATATCCGGATAGTTTTTGTCATATTCTCCGGGTTTGATATCCAATATATTGGTTGCGGAAGAGATAATTGCTTTTTCCAAACGGGCAATCAATTCCGAAATATTCCCTGGCCAGTCATAGTTTAATAGTAATTGTTGAAAGCGAGTGGAGAGCAGTGGTAACTTGTGCTGACGGCTTTTCCCCAGCTTTAATAAGTAGTGTGTTACCAGTTCAGGAATATCTTCGCGGCGTTGTCTCAATGGAAGCAAAGTAACGCTCAGGCAGAACAGATTATAATAGCGAATACACCTTAATAAATTACCGGGATCGGTATGTACCGGTTTCAGTTGAGTTTGAGTAATTAAAATACGCGTACTATTACTCTTCTCTTTATAAATCTGGATGTTTTTAATTAGCTGACTGCATATTACTTCTGGCAGACATTCTATATTTTCTATCAGTAACGTTCCTCCGTCAGCATATTCAAACAGGGTGTTATCTTTCAGCATGGCTTCAGTTAGCGTTATCACCTTAGTGTTTTGATCGGGTGTGGTAATAAATAGCGTCAGGGTTTCTGAATATAATGCTGCTAACAGTGACTGAGGACTTGCTGATTGTTGGTGCAGGTGGTGCGCCAGCATCGATTTACCGCTGCCTTTCTCACCATAAATCATTATGGCTTGCTGGCTTTTAGCGATAGATGGAAGCCGGCTAAACAGCGCTGCCATCGGGCTATTTTGAGCAGAGATAAATCCGTCAGGCAATTTTCCCCGATTGCCTGATGAGGGCAGGTGGGCATACTGTGTGTGTGGATTTTGTTCATTGATCAATTTCAACTGTGATAGTGCACGTGATGCTAACAGAGAAAACGATCCGCGCAGTGATTCCACCAGTTCAGCGTGTTCAGGTTGAAACGCATTACTCTTATAGCTAAAAAAGACCACGGCACCCAATCGAATATCATCCACCTTCAGGCGCATTACGATGGCTGACTTCACTTTACGAAAGTGATGCTTAATCACGTAGTCAGTCAGCGGATCGTCAGCCAGTCGATTAAGAATAGTGGTGGTGAAGTTATCGCTAACAATAAATCGCGACAGAACATGAATCGGGATGGAGAGTACATTCAGCTTTATTCGACTGCGGTTGCGGGTAGCGAGGGCTAAAAACTGAATGCTTTGGATATCATCACGGTAGTAATTAAGAAAAATGCCATCAATAGGAAACGTCTCCGGCGCAGCCTGAATACAGGCGGAGATCGCTTTCTCGAGTTGAAGAGTACTGCACAAGGCTTCATGCATGGTGGCCGTTCCTTAATAAGCTATCGCGATAATTTCGACTGAAATTTAGTCGCCTGTAGATAATGTAGGCCCATATAACCCATGCTTCTCTGATTTAACTCAAAGAGAAGAGCAAATGTTTCCAAATGTTTCAAGTGATTGTGAATGGCAGGTAACTCAATTATTACAATGAGTTAAATAAGGGTAGTTTTGAGTTGATTATTAAATAATTGAATTCGGACTGCTGACAATCCTAATAAATCTACATCAATGGATATTCCGTCCGTAAATATAATGCACTTAAATTTACGCCGAGTGCGGACGGTAAACCATCTGTACTTAACTACAGAGTGCGTTGGGCCTGGCCGGGTTAGGGGCGCTTCGTTGGCTTACGCCAAGTCGACCCCAACACCCGTCCCTCCCAACGATTGACTATCTTAAAGTGCAAAACCGAACTATCAGGCTTTATCGTTAATCCTCATTCCCCGAGATTAACTGGGGGAATTGATATGATGACTTTCTGCTAGTCGTTACCATTCTTATCCTTATGCCGGTGATAACCATCCAACATCCCTTTCAGCAAGGCGGTCAGGCTGTCGCCTGTAGTACACAGATAGAGATGAACCAACAGGAACAATAACGACACAGCGGCCAGCAGATAGTGGGTATAGGCCACTAACTGTTTGCCCGGAAGGCCAAATATTAATTCAGGGGTGTTTTCCGGATACAGCATCAACAGACCCGTGGCGATAAGTAATGGCACTATCAGGTACATTACGCCAACATAGCCTAATTGTTGCAGAGGATTAAATTTACTCTGCGCTGAAGGGTGCTCCGGATGGACTTCTCCACGGAATATGCCAAACAGATAATAGCGAGTCTGGCGCAGCAGACGCCCCAACAGACCGTTAAGTTTCACTACATAGTGATGACCATTACCCAGCAGGTTCACCCCAATAAACAGCAGCCAGACGGCACACAGCGTAAGGCCAATGATATTGTGCAGATCGGCCCAGGTTGCCAGTTCACCTTGACTAAAGTGCATTGCAACACCTGATATCAATAGCAGAATAAAGCAGAGTGCATTCAGCCAGTGCCATATCCGAACCGGTAAGGTATACAGATAGGTTTTATGCCATTGACCACCAGATTGTGTTTTGCTGATGACCAGACGTAATAAACCGTGTAGCGCAAGAATAAGCAGCAGGGCAGTCGCCAGCCACATAATAGCGCGGTCCAGTCGTACATCACCGTTGGCACCAATCAGGTAGCTGTTTTTAAACAATGAGCCGTTAACCCATTGAACCTCTTGCTGTGCCGGAATTCCACCCAACGAGTTTAGTTTATTCTGCAGAGATTTATCATCAAACAGCCCCTGATTCAGCAGGCTACCAGCGATGTTTTGCTCTGTTGGTGCAAAATGGCGACGTTGAACCAGAATAGATTCATCACTGTGGCATTGATTACAACTAACACTCTCTTTTGCCGGCACAATATTGTGCAATGTCAGATCGTTGCTGCCGGCGTGGCAGTCAATGCAGCGTAATGAGCCCAGATGCAAAGCGGCATTCGGAATAGACGCGTGAGTCAAATCCTGCTCTGTTACTTTTTTGCCGCCAGAAAGCGCCTGATATTCTACCGCTCGGGTGTGGCAGTCAGTACACAAAGCATTAGAGGAGGCAACCTGTTGCACGGTAGGTTTGGTTATCACACTGCATTGCATGGTATGTGCATCATGGCAGGATTCACAACTGAACTTATTCTTTCCATCCTTATCAATTTTGCTGATGTGAACACTGTTTTTCCATGCATTGGTGATTTTGTGCTGTACCAGCCCGTGACAACTTTCACAGCTGTTAGTGGCTACAGTGGTTTGCGTATGAGGAAGCGCCTCAAATCCGGCGTTGCCTTGCTCGCTCTGATGACAGGCAACACAAGGTACCGTGGCGTGAACGCTCTCCTGATAGGCTTCTTCTGCAATAAACAGTTTTGCCCCTGCATTATCAGAAGTTACCGCATGGATATCACTGTCACTATGACAACTCAGACACTGGCTATTGTTGACTTCAGCTGCCAGAGCTCCATGGCTCAGAGTGAGCAACCACAGCAGGCTCAGTGAACGGAGCAGGTGCCCCAGCCATTTCCCCATTGATATTGTTTTCATAACATCCTCATCAGGGTTTCATATTCGGGTATTTGAATAAATGGCAGCTGTTGCAATAGACCTGTGATGGCTTGTGTTCGCTATGGCAGGTGCTACAGGGAACATCTTTACCGTAGTGAATCGAGTTATGCGGATTAGGTTCCGGATGACCCTCTTTTGACTTCGGTTCCGTCATGGCGGCAATTTGATCGAGGCTGCCGTGGCAGGTCAGGCAATTACTGTCGTTAGCGGGTGTGGTTGGTGTTTTGGCTCCGTGACAAAGCTGGCAACTGGCATCACGACCTGTTGCCGCCAGCGGCTGATGATAGGGCTTAATCGTGATGTCACTTAGCTTCTGCTGAAATGCTTTGGCATCATCAGCCGTTGGTTTATCGTTTTGCGCCCAGACCGAAAGGCTAAACAGCGCAACGAAGATGACGGCGATACGTTGATAGATAGACATAAATTTCTCCCGTCCCTCAGGCGTTGTCTGAATCTGAAGTGCTAAACAATGGATTGGCGGTTTGAGTGGCAACATGAGCACCGGCAATACGGCCCAGTACTAATCCATCAGCAACAGCGCAACTGCCTAACCGACTGGCTCCATGAGGACCACCAGTCACTTCGCCTGCGGCGTAGAGCCCTTGAATAGGATTACCCGTAAGTGAATTTAATACCTGGGCATTTGGGTTAATCTGTACTCCACCCATGGTGTAATGCACTTTGGGCCAGACGCGGACGGCAAAATAGGGGCCTTCGGCCAGTGAAATTGCCCGGCTAACATCTTTTCCTAAGCGATCGCCACTACCGTTAGCGACGGCGGTATTGTACTCATCCACCTCTTTTTGCAGATTCTCATAAGGGAGAGCGAAGTGGTCCGCCAGCTGTTTCAGGGTGTCAAACTGCCAGGCAACCTGATATTTCAATGCAGCAGGCAAACTTTGGGCATTTTTTGCCCCTTCCTTATTGGTGAAGCAGATGGGATAGACGGGTTTTCCTTGCTCATCGCGCTGAACAAGGATGGCATCTTCACGAGCTTTACGGTCAGCCAGCTCGTTGGTAAAACGTTTACCGGTACGCGCATCTACCATAATTCCCATGGGATAACCGGCAATGGTATTGAACTGAGAAACGTTACCGAAGCCTTTCTCATCCGGAGACGACCAGGGGCCCAACTGAATCAGATCGAGCTGTACCGGCGTTGCACCAATTTTTAGCATTGCCAGAATGCCTTCTGCGGTTGCTCCCTGATGGTTGGTGGTGTCTAAGTCGCTAACCAGTTGAGGGTCCTGAATCATACGAAAACGCAGATCGTTGCTGAAGCCTCCGCTGCACATGATTACTCCATAGCGAGCACCATAGTTTTTTACTAACCCGGAGTTCTCATCGGGGAAGTAGTAGTTCTCTTTTACTTCAAGGCCAACCACAGTTTGCTGATTATCCTGAATAAAGGACTCAAACTTACAGCGGGACTTAAAGATAACCCCCAGCTTTTGTGCCGACTGACGCATTGGCATAATAATTCCGGCACCGGAGCTTTCAACGGTTTGCAAAGTGCGGGGAACAGAATGTCCCCCAAAGTGTTGAACAAAGGGTTTATAGCGCACACCGTGCTTGAGGGTGAACTCATAGGCTTCCTGAGTGCCGTTAACCAGTACGTGCAAAATATCCCGATGGTTCAATCCACGGCCAGCTTTCAGCATGTCCTGATACATCAGTTCTGGTGAGTCCTGAATACCGGCCTCTTTTTGCTGTGGGGAACCGGCGACGGCAAAAGCGCCGCCGTTGATGGTTGAGTTACCGCCAAATACCGCCATTTTCTCTATAACCAAAACGCTCAGGCCGTGGCTTTTTGCTTCCAGCGCGGCAGCAAGTCCGGCAAAGCCGCTGCCAACCACAATCACATCATAGATTTGATGAAAACGCGTTCTGCCACCGGTGACCGTCTCTGGCACATTGATCGTTACCGGTGCTGCCTGAGTGGGTGCCATAGTCAGAGACATAACGCCTCCCGTTGCCAGCAAAGCTCCTTTCGTCAGAAAGCTGCGCCGGGTTGGGTTATTAATGCTGTCTGGCGGTAACGTTTTTTTGCTGTTACTCATAATAATTCCCTTTCAACCTCTATTTCTGGCTGTGATAACTGGCAACAATATCGGCACCGTTTTTAATGTCATCGCTGTAAATACGGTCCTGATCGACAAAAGGAACCACTTTGCGATAAGCCTGATACAGCGCTTCGGTTTGTTTACCCATGGCGATTTTCGGCATGATCTCTTTACGTAAATCGATAGCCTGAGTGGAGTGCAGTAGCTCCAGACCGTAAATCACATTCATGTTGTCGACAATGCGCTGTAAGCGCTGAGAGGCGTAAAGATTATTGGTAAAGGTATCTTCAATGGTGCCAGCCATTACTTGACCGTCGAGAGAAACCGGATTGGCTAAATCAACAATCTGGGAGTGCAACGCCACCTGCGGTTTTTGGATAGCACCAAATGCATGGCCAGGATTATCTTTCGCCGTCAGGAAACGACTTAGACCGGTGAAATGATCATCGGATAAGTGCAGCGTGCGCTGTACGCTGTTATGGGAAAGATGGCCTAATGACAGCGAGAGTTTCTGCACTGCTAAAGCCAGCGGTAATGGCTCAAAGTTGGCGCTGGGGTAGATGGCGCCTTTAACGTCTTTGCCTTGTACATAGTATTGCTTAACCTGACTGTTGTCGGCGTACTCTTGTGTAGCATCCAGAATCACGGCAGGGTTATCGTCGGAGCTGTTCATTTGAACCGAGAGCATCTGTTGGGCATTAACCAAATCGCGTTTTGCTTCATTTAAGGCAAACACCGTAGTGCGGAAAGAAAGTGGATCTTGCAGAGGGCGCGCCTCGTTCTTTTCCCACAGGTAGGAACCGGTCAGAACATCACGGATTGATTTGGCGCTGTCATCCAATCCGGAGAATGGACGAACTTTAATATTTTGTGGCAGCACCGGAGAGACATTACCGTTCAGACCTTCCAGACTCAGGCCAAATACCACCGGCGTAATATCAACAATCTGCTGTGCATCCATAATCGCTTTTGCCGAGTAAGCAGTGGATATAGCGTTGGTAGACAGAATAGAAAGAGCATCTTTACCAATAGGGTCTAACGGCGTGATACCGGCATTTTTCAGCGCCTCTCCGGCAGGAATAACTTTGTTGTTTACCGTAACTCGCCACTCTCCCATCATGGCATCTCCAATATGGGAGGCCAGAGTGATATCTGCTTCGCCGACCGAGCCTTGAGAAGGGACGACAGGCGTGATTCCCTGATTGAGGAATTTCTCATACAGTTCAGCCACGTAAGGCTGAGCTCCGGTCGCGCCAGTGAGCATGGTGTTTAAACGAATGACCATGGCCAGACGTACCATATCCACTGGCATATCCGGACCTACACCAGCACCGTGGGCGCGTAGCGCATTACGGTTAAAGGCTTTAGAGGCCTCTACCACTTCCGGGCTTAAACGACCGTGGGCATCAAACAGCGATTTATCTTTGTTCAGGCCAACGCCTACGGTTAAACCGTAAACCGGGACACCCTGCTCAGCCGCCAGCATCAGTAGCTGATTAGATTTTTTTACTCGCTCCATCGCGACAGGATCGATTTTTACACTTTTACCCTGCGCCGCTACGCTCCAGGCATCGGCCAGGGTCAGATTATGCCCGCTAAGCACCAGAGATTCCTGTGCCATTAAACTTCCACTAAACAAACCGCCAGCGACCAGAACACCGGTAACAAGGGTAAACATTGCGTTATTTTTCATTTTTTGATTCCCCATAATAAAGTTATGGGTATTCTAATTATTTATGGGTAGGTGGACTTAGAGGCTACGGGCACATCCAGAGCGGCGATTTTTGATATTTCGTCACTGGGATTGGGAAATGCGGTGTTAAGAAGATAGTCAGTAGTGAGTGGTTATTGAGAAGGCTTAAGATAGAAGTGAGAATCGAAACAAGACGTTGCCAGCAATCCTGAAGCACAGGAAAGCTGACAAATCAGATTGCGTATTGTTATTCCTGAGGGGCTTCAGCCAACTCTTTCAAATACTGGAATATTAAACGCGAGTTTTTCGGTGGTTTATTGCCTGCGCGCTCTTTTTGTGCGGCACGTACCAGTGAACGCAATTGCTGGCGGTCACCGTGAGGATAAAGCTCCAATACATCAGAGATGGCATCATCACCATGATCGATCAGACGGTCGCGCAGATTTTCCAGTTTATGGAACAGAGATACCTGCTGGTTATGGCGATTTTTCAGCTTATCTAATGCGGTTTGAATGGGTTCCACATCACGTGAACGCAGCATTTTACCAATCAGTTGGATTTGACGGCGATAGCCTTCCTTTTTAATCCGTTGTGCCAGATTAATGGCGGCACGCAGATCTTCATCCAACGGAATGCGTTCCAGCGCGTTTTTACCCAGCTTAACTAACTCGGTGCCAAGATCTTTGAGCGCTTCAGCATCCCGTTTAATTTCACTTTTGCTGACCCAAATGATTTCATCGTCTTCCTGCTCTTCGCCGGGAAGCTCGTCATCAAGCCATTCGTCGTCATTATCGAATTTATTCATATTGTTACTTAACCTAAATCAGGATGCTTAAAATGGGTAATCCATTAATCTCTTTCTGTTTTTCCATTATTATAGGATAAACAGCGTCCGAATAGGCTAGTGCCGGGGACGAAATCTGGAGATTAATCTTAACAGGTTGTTGGCTTTCTGCGAAATCGGACGCATATCCTGTTAAACTTCATTCAATTCTTTTCTGATGATGGCAGAGTCCTGAACAATGAAAATAGTCACTCAAGTTGCAGAACAACGTAAAATGTTAGAGCAGGCGGTTGCCCAGGCTCTGGAGCTTGCTAAAGTAGCTTCAGATGCTGCGGAAGTTGCCATTACTAAATCTACTGGTATTGGCGTATCTACCCGGTTTGGTGAAGTGGAAAACGTGGAGTTTAACAGTGATGGTGCGTTAGGCATTACGGTTTATCACCAACAGCGTAAGGGCAATGCCTCTTCTACGGATTTAAGTCCGGACGCTATCGCCCGCACCGTTCAGGCCGCGTTAGACATTGCTCGTTATACTTCGCCGGACCCTTATTCCGGACTGGGTGAACGTGAACTGATGGCTTTCGAATCGCCAGATTTAGATCTGTTCCACCCAACGGAACTGGATGCTGAACGCTTTATTCAACAGGCGGCACTGGCAGAGCGCAGCGCTATGTCAGCAGACAGCCGTATTACCAACAGTGAAGGCGGCAGCTTTAACAGCCATTACGGTATCAAAGTTTACGGTAATAGTTACGGTATGCTGCAAAGCTACTGCTCCAGCCGCCATTCAATGTCGTGCTGTGTGATTGCTGAACATAATGGCGATATGGAGCGTGATTACGCCTATACCATTGGTCGCGATATTGCCGATCTGAAAAGTGCTGAGTGGGTAGGGCAGGAGACTGCACGCCGTACGCTGGCGCGTTTGAATCCACGTAAACTGGCAACTATGCAGGCACCGGTTATGTTTGCGGCTGAAGTGGCCACCGGACTGTTTGGTCATCTGGTTTCTGCCATCAGCGGTGGAAATATCTATCGCAAATCCTCTTTCTTACTGGATCACTTAGGTCAACAGATTCTGCCGGACTGGCTGACCATTGGTGAGTATCCACATCTACTTAAAGGTATGGCTTCAACGCCGTTTGACAGCGAAGGTATTCGTACTCAAACCCGTGACATCGTTAAAGCCGGGGTATTAGAAACCTATCTTCTGACCAGCTATTCAGCGCGTAAGTTAAATATGACCAATACGGGTCACGCTGGCGGTATCCACAACTGGCGTATCAAAGGTCGGGGAAATAATTTTGACGCTATGTTAAAACAGCTGGATCGTGGTTTGTTAGTGACCGAGCTGATGGGACAGGGTGTTAGCACCGTAACCGGGGATTATTCTCGTGGTGCCGCTGGTTTCTGGGTTGAAAATGGAGAAATCCAGTATCCGGTGAGTGAAATTACCATTGCCGGTAATCTGAAAGATATGTTCCGTAATATGGTGACTATCGGTGACGACATCGAAACCCGCAGCAATATTCAATGCGGTTCAGTTCTGCTGGAACAGATGAAAATTGCTGGTGAATAAGCAACAAGCTCCGGATAACGGAAAGTAAACGATATTAAGCTGATTATGACTGCCTGAACAGGTTTCATGCTGTTGTGATCGGCTTTTTAATTACACAATCCTTTAGATAGTAACTTGTCAGCAATTAAGTAAGACTATAGCAATACCACGCTTGCTCAGCCTGTTTATTGTTTTCCCTTCTGTAATAAATTCCACTTTTAGCCTAAGGTCAATAAGCAAGAAGTGTTTTACTTTTGATAACAATGATCATATTTATTTGAACAGGCTGAAATCATCGAAAGCTAAGTTTGGCTCATTATAAATTTATTGACGATATACTTTTGTTCATTGTCTATTAGCTACTTCATTAACCAAACATCACTGGTGCGTAAGCATTCCACGCTATCTGAGTAACATATGAAAAAATTATTCATTATTAGCCTGTTATTTCTGGGGGCGCATTCACCCGTGTTTGCTCATCAATCTATATTATCCGACAGAGTTGGCTGGCAATCATGTCAATTACCTGGTTTTAAACATTGGTTCAGTGAGCAACCATTAGAAAAACTGTAGTGTGGTTATATTGAAGCTCCTTTATCCTATGAAAAAAATCAGTCTGCAAATAGAGCGATAAAGGTTAAACGGGTAAAACTTGCGGTAACCAGACTTCCCGCCACCGACAAACGAAAGGGTAGTATTGTGATGATATCTGGTGGTCCGGGTATGTCCGGTATTAATCCATATATAACCGAAGATAGTGTAACTAAGGTATTATTAAGTTCGTTTGATATCATAGGATATGACCCAAGAGGTGTTGGAAACTCGATACCAAAGATATCCTGTCAACAAGCTGAGACAGCTGATAATAGCAGTATTTCAACAGAAGCGTCGCTAAAGGCTTGGGTAAGTTCTTGTATAAAGCATACAAGTGCTAATGTACTAAAACATATTGGTTCTGATGAAGCTACTGACGATTTGGAAAGCATCCGTCAGGCATTGGGAGAAGAGAAGTTAACCGCAGTAGCTTACTCCTATGGAACGCAAGTGGCCGCTATGTATGCCGAACGTTATCCAAAGAAAACGAGGGCAATTGTCCTTGATGGGGTGGTTGATATATCCGAAGATGATATAACAACGCAAATTAATCAGGGCCGTGGTTTTCAACTCTCATTGGAACGTTTTGCTCATTATTGTGCTGAAAAATCGTCATGTCCTTTAGATCCCATTCTGGGGGATGTGTCTGATCTATACCACAAATTACTCAATCGAATTGATAGTGAAACGATTTTTGATGCTGAAGGTAAAAGAGTTACCTCTGATGAAATAACCCGCGTAGTAACTGAAAAGCTATTATGGTCAACTTACTGGGATGAACTGGTGGTGATATTGAAACAGGTATCAACGGGAAATGTCGATAAAACAACGACAGAATTGCTTTCTGGAAATTTGTTTTCCGCCTCAAGTGACGCACAAATAGCCATTACTTGTGCTGATCATGCCCGATTAATCAAAAATCCAGAATGGTTAAAACGTGGCAGAATTCAGGCCATCACGGCACTCGCGTATGGAAACGCTAAGCTGGAAGCGTCTGATAATTTAGCTGAGCAGTGCGACTACTGGCCATTCAGGGGTAAGATTCAGGCCCATATTCCCAAAATCGATGCCGAATTACCTCAATTATTATTTGTTGCACAAAGGTTTGACCCAACGACACCTCATAGCAATGCCACCAAGATGTCAGGCTATTTTCGTAGTCCCCTTTTAACCAAAGAGGGCGATGGGCACACGTTAGCTCTGGCAGGGGAAGAACAATGCATTAATCGAGAGGTGGTGGATTATCTACTTTTCCCTGAAAAGATTCGTCGGGATAAGCATTGCTATTAAATATTTTCTATTATTGGCGTGACGTTAGCCTATACCCTCTATTTTGAATTACCTGCCGTTTCAGCAACGCTAATCTTCATTTTTTTCTTGCTGAGTGCTTTTGTGGTGAAACGCTTGCTGCATTTACTGGCGTTGAAGAAGACGAGGTTTTAGGTCTGCTTTGGGGTAAAGTGCAGCGCTAATTTGCTGCACTTATTACTCTCTAACTTCAGAGTCTGATCGGTAATACTTAGCTGGCTTTCGGCTGAGATATTATCTCCAGCACTTTAATCTGTGTGACAGTACCGTTTGGTAAATGCCAGCTAATATCATTACCTGCACGCATGCCTAACAGCGCTGCGCCAATAGGTGCCATAACGGACAATTGTTCTGCGCTGTCTTTCAGATCGTGAGGAAATACCAGAGTGCGAGTCCGTTCTTCCTGAGTGCTGAGATCGATAAACCGAACCCGGCTGTCCATAGTGACAACATCCGCGGGAACTTCACCTGGCGCAACAATTTCTGCCCGATCGATTTCTGCATTAAGTGCCTGAGCCACCGGTGATGAAGCGAATTCAGGGTGTTCAAGCAGCATGTCGATACGCTCTGCATCCAGTTCATTTATGATTATGGCGGGTTTAAGCATACATCACTCCGATAATATCTTTGATTAGACTAGTCCTATCTAATTTTAGGGTTCATTGTTTGTCGGCCTGAACTTCAGACCAGCAGTAAAATAATATACTAAGCAAAACAAAACCCCCGCAGGTTGAATGCGGGGGCTAAGAGCGCTGTTTCCTGAATATTAATAAAACCACGTTAAATTAAAGAGATCGGGATCACGCTCTACATATTCTGGTTTTATATCGTCTTTGGCTTACCTGACATTTTGACTATCAGCGCAATTCGATAAGATGCTGAGTTAATCATATCAGTAAAGCAGACCAAAGGCTAATTAACGATTTTTATCGCTTAGTTACTGTTTTTTCCGTCATTTTTACGTTTTTCTAACGTACGATGACGTGATTGAACGTTTTTCCCACGGGAACGGAAATAATCGGCCAGTTGTTCAGCGACATAAACGGAACGGTGTTTTCCACCCGTACAACCAATCGCTACTGTCAGATAGCTACGGTTATTGGTTTCCAGCATAGGTAACCACTGTTCAAGGTAGCTACGCGTCTGATAAATAAAGTTATGCACTTCAGTATGGCGATCCAAAAAGGAAGCCACTGGCTTATCTAAACCGGTCATTGGGCGCAGTTTCGGGTCCCAATGTGGGTTCGGCAGAAAACGAACGTCAAAAACGTAGTCCGCATCGATTGGAATACCGTGCTTAAAGCCAAATGATTCAAACACCATAGTCAGTTCGCGTTCGCGCTTACCGAGCAGTCGGGTTCTCAGCATTTCTGCCAGTTCGTGAACAGACATCTCGGCAGTATCGATAATCAGATCGGCCCGTGAACGCAATGGTTCAAGCAGGGTATCCTCTTCATCGATAGCGCTCTCTAGCGATAAATTTTTATTCGACAGTGGGTGCAGACGGCGAGTATCGCTATAACGTCTGATTAGCGTGTTACGGTCGGCATCAAGGAACAGCAACTGAGGAGAGAAATCACCCGGCAGATTATTCAGAACTTCTTCCAGAATTTCTGGGGTTTCAGGTAAATTTCGCACATCAATACTAACCGCGGCGGACGTTTTTCTTTCCGCCAGCGTTTCGGCTAACTGGGGCAATAAGACTACCGGTAAATTATCGACGCAGTAGAAACCCATATCTTCCAGAGCGCGCAGCGCTACGGACTTACCTGAGCCTGAGCGGCCGCTGACAATCATCAGCACCATGTTGCTATTCCTCTTAATCATCACGATATGATATCAATATCGCCGGTATCTGGACCTTACACAACACTTCATGTGTTGCTTTGGGTTAAACATCAACCCTAACAGAATAAACGTTAACACGAACAATCGTTTTTAAACAGATTGATTTTCAGTTGGTTCATTCTCTTTATCAGACGATTCCTGAGTAAACAGCTGATAAAGCTCTTCATCGGTTTGTGCCATTCGCAACTGGCGGCACAAGGTCTTATCTGCCAGACGTTGGGCTATGGCTGATAACGTAGCCAGATAAGCCTGACATTCGTCTGCCGGAACGAGCAGGGCAAATAATATATCAACCGGTTGGTTATCGACCGCGTCAAAACTGACAGGACTATCCAGGGTGATAAATACACCTACGGCACGAGTGGTATCTTCTTCCAGTTTACCGTGCGGAAGAGCGATGCCTGCGCCAATGCCAGTGCTACCCATGCGTTCACGGCTGAGGATAGCCTCAAACACTACGCTGGTAGGTATATTCAATTGGCTGGCGGCCATTTCGCTAACAATTTCTAACGCCCGTTTTTTACTGGAGCAGTGAACGGCACTGCGTGTGCTGTCTAATTTCAGAATAGAGCGTAATTGCATGGCGGATAACGTGTTCATCATTTGTAGGAACCATTGAGTCAGATCAGTTGTTTACGCTGATTTGACGGGGGAATAGATAACGACTCCCTGTATTTTGCTACCGTCCTTCTGGCAACAATAATCCCTTGATCGGTTAGCATACTGGCGATTTTACTGTCGCTCAGCGGCTTACCTGGATTTTCAGCCGAAATCAATTTTTTAACCAGTGCACGAATTGCAGTAGAAGAGGCTTCGCCACCACTATCGGTATTTACGTGACTGGAAAAGAAGTATTTTAACTCAAATATCCCTCTGGGGCTATGTAAGTACTTTTGGGTGGTTACGCGTGAGATGGTTGACTCATGCATATCAACCGCTTGGGCGATATCGGCCAAAACCATTGGCTTCATGTATTCTGCGCCCAGCTCAAAAAACTCTTCCTGCCGCTCTACAATACATTCCGTTACTCTAAGTAGCGTGTCGTTACGACTTTCAAGGCTTTTGATTAGCCAACGGGCGTCTTGTAAATTGGTACGGATATATTGATTATCGCTGGCATTATGGGTATTTGCCATTGAGGCGTAGTGCTGGTTAATCTGCAAGCGTGGGATACTTTCCGTATTGAGCTCAGCCACCCATTTGCCCTGAACTTTGCGTACCAGTACATCAGGAATAACGTATTCAGACTCGCTGGCATGAATTGACTGACCGGGACGAGGATCAAGGCTTTGAATCAATTGCATGGCCCCTTTCAGTGCCTCTTCACTAATTCGAGTCAGTTTTAGTAATGAGCGGAAATCATGGCTGCCTAACAGTGCCAGATGATGATCGGCAATCTGACGAGCATCACTGAGATAAGGGGTATCAGAAGATAGCTGGGAAAGTTGTACCAGTAAGCATTCTCGCAGATCGCGGGCAGCAACGCCCACCGGGTCGAAACGCTGAATACGCTTCAGTACCGCTTCGATTTCATCGAGTTCAACTTCGTCCTGTCCCAGACTATCGGCGATATCTTCCAGTGAAACTGTCAGATAGCCGGTATTGTCCACCGCATCAATAATGGCGGTAGCAATGGCTTTATCCAGATCGGAGAACGGGGTTAGATCCATCTGCCACATCAGATGATCTTGCAGGGTCAGAGTGGTTTCGCCCTGAAATACCGGAAGTTCGTCATCGCCATAGTCGTTATGGGTGCCGGACGGCGTACCTGCGGTATAAATTTCGTCCCATGAGGCATCGAGAGGGAGGTCTTCAGGAATATCAGACTGCTGTAGTGCTTCGCTGGTATCGAGCTGTTCGTGCTCGGTCTCTTCGCGTGAGTCTATTTCGTCATGATTATCTGCCTGCTCAAGCAGTGGGTTGCTTTCCAGCGCGATTTGAATCTCTTGTTGCAGTTCAAGTGTCGACAGCTGCAACAGGCGAATTGCCTGCTGTAACTGAGGTGTCATGGTTAATTGTTGACTTAACTTGAGCTGTAAACCTTGCTTCATAATGACATATTACACTTATTATCGCATTCCGGAATGGCTAAGCGAATGTTCCCATAGGGTAGCAATAATAGCTACAATCGGAATTCATTGCCTAAATAGACCCGCTTCACATGTTCATCTTCCAGAATAGATGATGGTGTTCCATGAGCAATTAAATGACCCTGGCTAACGATGTAAGCGCGTTCACAAACGTCCAGCGTTTCACGTACGTTATGGTCGGTAATTAATACACCAAGCCCGCTATCGCGCAGATGCTCAATGATTTTTTTAATATCGATAACCGAAATTGGGTCAACGCCGGCAAAAGGTTCATCCAGCAAAATAAATTTAGGATTAGCAGCCAGCGCTCTGGCAATCTCTACCCGACGGCGTTCACCACCGGAGAGGGATTGACCAAGGTTTTTACGCAGGTGCTCAATATGGAATTCTTCCAGCAGCTCGTTGGCACGGTCTTCCCGCTGTTCATTGGTTAAATCATTGCGGATTTGTAGCACTGCCATCAGATTATCGTAAACGCTCAGACGACGGAAAATAGAGGCTTCCTGTGGCAGATAGCCGATACCGCGACGGGCGCGCGCATGCAGTGGTAACAGACTGATATCTTCACCATCGATAAGAATTGAACCCGCATCACGCTGGACGATACCCACAACCATGTAAAACGTGGTGGTTTTACCTGCGCCGTTTGGCCCAAGCAAACCGACAATTTCACCGGAGTTGACGGTCAGGCTGACATCTTCTACCACTCGGCGACCTTTGTAGGCCTTGGCCAGATTCTCTGCTGTTAACGTTGCCATTCGCTATTGTTTACTCTTTTCTTTAACTGCGGTTAAAAGTGTTTATTTTTTCTGTATCTGAGATGGTACCAGAATGGTGTTTACGCGTTTACCTTTGTTGCTGAACGCTTCCATCTTCTGCTCTTTCACTTTGTAAGTGATACGATCACCCTGAACATTGCTGTCCAGTTGTTCCAGATAGGCATTGCCAGTCAGGTCAACAAAGTCAGTAGCCAATTCATAGCGGAGTTTTAAACCCCGGCCTTTTACCGGTTTACCGCTGTCTTGCATTTGGTAGAAGGTCACCGGATTACCGAATGCCTCTACTACTTCTTTCCCTTCATTACCTTCAGGGCGAGTCACGATGACTTTATCCGCACGAATATCAATGGTTCCCTGTTTCACAATAACATCACCGGTAAAGGTGACGACATTACCATTCATGTCTAATGATTGCTGAGCGGAACTAATGTTAATCGGTTGATTTGTGTCATCTTTTAATGCAAACGCAGAGGCGCTGGTAACCAGAAGTATGCCGGCTACCACGCTGTTAACCACGCTTTTACGATGATGGCTGAGTTTCATTGCCGGCTTTTGGTTGAACTTCATAATAGGTTTTTACCTTTTCAATCAGCTTAGCTGTTCTACTGCGCAGATTACCACGCATCTTCATTCCTTCGGAGGTAAAATTAGCCCCGTACAGAGTAACATGATCGTCAGAGCTGATATCCTGTGTCACCAGATTAACATCAGCACTGTTAGTCTTGATTCTTTCCAGCTGTGACGTAGTCGTCAGGCTGTTGACCTCAACATTATCATACAGATAAAGCATACGGTCTTTGGTTAATTTAGCGCGATCGGAACGCACCGACCAGGTTGCCACCTGTTCCTTGTCATACATAATCATGACCGGTTTAGTGAACCAGGTATCTTCCGGGGAGGCGTAATACTTTACGTCTTCCGCCGTTAATTTGTAATTTAACTGACCTTCCGGATTGTACACTATCGTCACCATTTGTTGGCTCTGATAGGTGGGTTCTTTATCATCCGGTGGCACGATGGTTTTATTGTCATCAAAATCAGCCAGATTCCAGCCAATAAGACCTAAAGCGATTAGCATTAGTACAATCGTCAGGCTTAGCTTTGTCTTGCTCATACTCATATGGATAACCCTTGTGCCCCTTCGAGTTTATCTTGCGCTTGCAGAATTAAATCACATAACTCGCGTACAGCACCACGACCACCGGCAATTTGCGTTACATAGTGTGCTTTTGGCAGAAGAAGCGGGTGTGCATCCGCAACTGCTACCGCCAAACCAACTTTTTGCATCACGGGCCAGTCAATGAGGTCATCGCCAATATATGCCACTTGTTCTGGCTTCAGGGAGACATCTTTAAGTATTTTCTCGAAAGCCACCAGTTTATCAGATTGCCCTTGATACAGATGGGTAATTCCCAGTGTTTTGGCACGATTTTCAACCAGCTTGGCGCTACGTCCGGTAATAATGGCGACATCGATGCCGGAAGTAATCAGGCAACGGATACCATAACCATCACGCACGTTGAAGGCTTTTAGCTCTTCTCCCTGATTACCCATATAAATCAGGCCGTCGGACATTACTCCATCCACATCACAGATCAACAGTCGAATTTGGGCCGCCCGTTGAAAAACCTCTTTGCTTACCGCGCCGTAGCAGGTGTTAATCATGTTTATACTCTTTTGCTTTTCACTTAAATCGTGCAAACCAACTATTTTGCCTTAAACCACGCCAGCGCGCAGCATATCATGCATATGAACCACGCCTACTAACCGATCGCCTTCAGCTACCAGAACCGCGGTAATATGGCGTGACTGCATCAGATTCAGCGCTTCTACCGCCAGCATATCAGGACGAACGCGAATGCCGCCTTTGGTCATCAGATCGGCAATTTTAGCATTGCTAATCTCCACACCCTGATCGAAGACTCGACGCAGGTCGCCATCGGTGAAAATCCCTTGAATTAACATATCGTCATTACAGATAACGGTCAGGCCCAGATTTTTTCTGGTAATTTCCACCAGCGCTTCGCGTAGTGACGCCTGATTACTCACCCGTGGAATTTCGTCACCGGTGTGCATAATATCACTAACGCGTAATAACAGTTTGCGTCCAAGAGCTCCCCCCGGATGTGACAGGGCGAAATCGTCGGCGGTGAACCCTCTGGCCTCTAATAAAGCAACCGCTAATGCATCGCCCATAACCAGTGTCGCTGTGGTGCTGGTTGTTGGTGCCAGCCCCAACGGGCAAGCCTCCTGAGGAACGTTAATGCATAAGTGTGTATCGGCCGCTTTTCCCATTGAACTGTTTGGATTACCGGTCATACAGATCAATGGAATTTGTAAACGTTTAATCACCGGAATCAGCGCCATAATCTCACTGGATTCGCCAGAGTAAGAGATAGCAATCACAATGTCGTCGGCGGTGATCATGCCTAAATCACCGTGGCTGGCTTCGGCAGGGTGAACAAAGAATGAAGGTGTTCCGGTACTGGCAAAAGAGGCCGCCATTTTACAGCCGATATGACCAGACTTACCCATTCCCATGACCACGACTTTACCTTTACAGTGGAACATTAGCTCACAGGCGCGTGAAAAATCCTGATTGATATATTGATAGAGTTGTTCAAGCCCGGATCGTTCAATATCAAGAACCTGTTTTCCTGCTTGTTGAAAATCAAAGTTAGACATTACTCGTTCTCACTGTCATCAATAAAGTTCCCTTTGTCTTATTTTGGATCGAGGAAACTTAAATTCAGGCGTACGCAGAATACATCAGCACACCAATATAAAGGGTAAAACCAGCCAGCAGCACTATTCCCATTGGCCGTGTTAAACGACGGCTGCGACCTACGCAGAGCAAGGTCAGAAGCAGGCTGGCTGCCAGCATAATCCAGTAATCACGGCGGAAGGCCTCGCTAAAGAAGCTACCCGGAGAAATTAATGCAGGTATCCCCATGACTACTAACATATTAAAGATATTCGAGCCAATCACATTGCCCAGCACCATATCATCTTCATGTTTATACATGCCGGTGATAGCGGTTGCTAATTCTGGCAGGCTGGTGCCAATAGCAATAATTGTGAGGCTTATCATCAGTTCACTCAAGCCTAAATAGCGGGCCACTACCGTGGCATTATCAACCGTTATTTTGGCGGCAATGGGTAAAACCAACACGCCTATTAGTATCCATAAAAACGCGACGGTTTGGCTTATCTCTTTGGGCGTTTCGGCTTCCTGACTAACCGAAAGTGAATCTGTTTCCCGCAGAAAAGTGCGTTTACTCATTTTGAATACCAGCACCATAAAGCTGATAAAGGCGAGCAGCAGGATAATACCATCACTGCGACTAAGCTGGTTATCATAAAGGACAAAACCGGCCAGTAACATGATCAGAAACAGTAAGGGAGCTTCGCGTTTTAGCCGTTTAGAATGCAGACTTAATGGACGAATAATAGCAACGCATCCTAAAATGAGTAGGATATTAGTGATGTTTGAGCCAATCGCGTTACCAACCACCATATTGGTTTTGCCGTTAATCCCGGCGGTGACCGAAAATGCCAGCTCCGGCAGTGAGGTGCCTACTCCGGTGACCATAATGCCAACAGCAAGGCGTGGTACATTTAAACTGTTGGCGATAGCGGTAGCACCAAAAACTAAGCGGTTAGCACCATAAACCAGCAGAATGAGGCCAATAAACAGCATTACTATGGCGATCAGCATGCGTTATCCTGTTTAAAATTGAACTTTTTCATTCATCTATTCGTCTTAGTCAGGTCAGATGGACAGTAATATTCAGGTGCCGTTTAGCATTATTATTGCTGAATTATCACAAGGGCCTTTGGCTCAGGCTGAGAACATTGGTAAAATCCTTGAGTTAATTTTGACTGGCGTTGGATGAAAAGTAAAACACCGCCTGCGTTTCGGCCTCTGTTTATCAAGGGGAATGAAATGTTGAGCCAGAGTATATTAATACTTATGATGGACGATATAAGTATTCATCCTGATAGTTTAAGGACGTTATGATTAAATCGGCAGCGAATTTGGTCGAAGTACGGGATATGTCGTTTTCCCGTAATGGTCGTCCAATATTTCAGGATATCAACCTGACGGTACCTCGTGGCAAAGTGACTGCGATTATGGGACCTTCAGGCATTGGTAAAACCACATTATTACGGTTAATCGGTGGGCAATTGGCACCGGATAGCGGTGATATCATTTTTGATGGGGATAATATCCCAACGCTTTCTCGTCGCCACCTGTATGAAGTCCGTAAAAAGATGAGCATGTTGTTCCAGTCAGGAGCTTTGTTCACCGATTTAACGGTGTTCGATAATGTGGCTTATCCTTTACGGGAACATACTAAATTACCCGAAGAATTGCTCCACAGTACCGTATTGATGAAGCTGGAGGCGGTTGGTTTGCGGGGCGCAGCTAACCTGATGCCGGCAGAGCTGTCGGGGGGTATGGCGCGTAGGGCTGCTTTGGCTCGGGCAATTGCTCTTGAACCTGAACTGATTATGTTCGATGAACCTTTTGTCGGTCAGGATCCAATCACCATGGGCGTTCTGGTTAAACTTATTGATGAGCTTAACCATTCATTAGGTATCACCTGTATTGTTGTTTCACATGATGTGCCGGAAGTTCTGAGCATTGCTGATTATGCTTATATTGTGGCGGAGCATCGTGTTATTGCAGAAGGAACGCCGGACGAATTACGTGCTAATCCTGACCCTCGAGCCAGACAATTTCTGGACGGTGTGGCAGATGGCCCGGTTCCTTTCCGTTTTCCCGCCGGTGATTATAAAACGGAGTTACTAAGTTAATGTTGCTACAGGCATTGGCGTCTTTAGGACGCCGTGGTATCCAATTTTGCACCTCTTTTGGCCGTTCCGGGCTGATGTTGTATGGGGCACTGGTTGGAAAGCCGGAGTTTCGCAAGCAATGGCCGCTTTTACTCAAGCAACTGTATGTTGTTGGTGTTCAGTCACTGCTGATTATTATGGTTTCTGGCTTGTTTATCGGTATGGTTCTGGGCTTGCAGGGCTACCTGATTCTTACTACCTATAGCGCTGAAGCCAGCCTGGGTATGATGGTGGCACTCTCTTTATTGCGCGAACTGGGACCGGTTGTTACTGCATTACTGTTTGCCGGTCGGGCAGGTTCAGCGTTAACCGCAGAGATTGGCCTGATGAAGGCGACAGAACAGCTTTCCAGCCTGGAGATGATGGCCATTGACCCACTGCGCCGGGTGATTACCCCACGTTTTTGGGCTGGTTTTATCAGTATGCCGGTGCTAACTGCTATTTTTGTTGCGGTCGGTATTCTGGGCGGAGCAATGGTTGGCGTGGACTGGAAAGGAATCGATGATGGTTTCTTCTGGGCTGCGATGCAGGACTCCGTTAGCTGGCACACCGACCTGCTGAACTGTTTAATTAAAAGTGTAGTATTTGCAATCACAGTAACCTGGATTGCGCTTTATAATGGCTATGACTGTATTCCGACATCGGAAGGAATTAGCCAGGCGACTACTCGTACCGTCGTACATGCCTCTCTCGCCGTATTAGGTGTAGATTTTGTACTGACCGCAATGATGTTTGGGAATTAAATCGATGCAAAGTAAAAAAACGGAAATCTGGGTAGGGGTGTTCATGCTGATTGGTCTGTGCTCACTTTTATTCCTGTGTTTAAAAGTCGCAGATGTGAAATCTTTGGGCAATGAGCCAACTTATCGGCTTTACGCGACATTTGATAACATCGGCGGTTTAAAAGCGCGTTCCCCGGTGAGAGTAGGGGGAGTTTTGGTTGGTCGTGTGGCTGATATTACTCTTGATCAAAAGACCTACTTCCCGCGCGTAGCAATTGATATGCAGCAGCGTTTTAATCATATTCCGGATACCAGCTCTTTATCGATTCGCACTTCAGGTCTGTTAGGTGAGCAATTCCTGGCGATGAATATTGGCTTTGAAGATGAAGATATGGGGACCAAAATTCTGAAAGATGGCGATGAGATTAAAGATACCAAGTCAGCGATGGTATTGGAGGATCTGATCGGTCAGTTCTTATATAAAAGCGGCGGTGATGAAAAACCTGCTGATGAAGGCACTGCGCCTGCTCCGGCTCATTAAGATATCCGGCTGGCAAAAGGTTGGTTGCGGAGTTAACCATGTTTATTCAACATTATGGACAACAGTAGGATAAGAGGAACAGCTATGTTAAAACGTTTTATGATGGCAGCACTTTTCATGATTGCCCCTTTGGCGGCAAATGCAGCTGATGCCAGTAATCCTTACCAGCAGATGCAAGTTGCGGCGGAAAAGGTATTTACCCGCCTGACCAATGAGCAACCTAAGATTAAACAAAACCCTGACTATTTACGTACCGTAGTGAAGGAAGAGCTCCTTCCTTACATTCAAGTGAAATATGCAGGTGCTTTGGTGTTAGGTCGTTATTATCGTGATGCAACCCCGGCACAGCGCGATGCTTATATGCCAGCCTTTGAAGCCTATATGGAGCAGGCTTATGGTCAGGCGCTTGCTATGTATAATGGTCAAAAGTATCAAATTGCCCCTGAACAACCATTAGGTGATAAAGATAACGTTTCTATCCGTATTACCATTAATGACACCAACGGTCGTCCACCAATTCGTCTGGATTTCCAATGGCGTAAAAACACCAAAACCGGTGAATGGCAGGCTTATGACATGATTGCTGAAGGTATCAGTATGATTACCACTAAGCAAAATGAGTGGGCTGAAACTCTGCGCCGTGATGGTGTTGATGGCTTAACTAAACAGCTGAAGGCTCTGGCCAGTCAGCGAATTACGCTGGATGATAAAAAATAATGCAGAACGCTCTGAACTGGCAGGCTGAAAATGGCGTAATAACGTTAAGCGGTGATTTAGATCGTGAAACGTTACTGCCGTTCTGGAAAGTTCGGCAGCAGGTTATCGGTGCTGATATAACAACGATTGACGTGTCGGCTTTGTCCCGGGTGGATTCTGCGGGGCTGGCGATGTTGGTTCATTTACTTGATGAAGGTGAATCACGCAAACAGCCGCTAAAACTGACGGGAATGACAGAGAAGCTGCAGATGTTGGCATCTCTGTATAATCTGCAACAAATTATTCAGCCTTACCTCGTGAGTACACCAACTATGGTGTGATAGTATGTTCATCAGGCTGATTTGAAATGAGTCGCGGAGATATAGTCATCTATATCTCCGCGATGTTTTTATAACGAATCAGAACTTATGTGCTAATTTAAACTGTTTTCTATTCTGAAAAACAGAACTTTTCTGATTAATATAGTGAAGACGATGGATACTAACGAAATAAGACAAATTTTGCTCGATGCATTAAATCTGCAAGATGTTCGCGTCACGGGTGACGGTAGCCATTTTCAGGTGATTGCCATTGGTGATATGTTTGAAGGTATGAGCCGCGTTAAACAGCAGCAGGCAGTTTATGCTCCGCTGATGGAATACATTTCCGATAACCGCATTCATGCACTGTCGATTAAAGCTTATACCCCGACAGAGTGGGAACGCGACCGCAAACTGAGCGGTTTGTAATTGGGTACATAACCCATACGGGCCGTTAGTGATTTTATCTGTGCTGATTAAATAACAACGCATAACAACAAATATTAAATCAGCATCTGACCTTTTAAATGTTGTTGTATTAGAGAGAGCGATTATGGACAAGTTTCGAGTACAGGGCCCCACCCGACTAAGTGGTGAAGTGACGATTTCTGGCGCTAAAAATGCAGCGCTCCCGATTCTTTTTGCAGCACTGTTGGCGGAAGAGCCAGTAGAGTTACAGAATGTGCCAAAGCTGAAAGATATCGATACTACCCTTAAGTTGCTGGGCCAACTGGGTGTGAAAATTGAGCGTAACGGTTCGATTTTTGTTGATACCAGCAATGTAACTGAGCTATGTGCTCCTTACGATTTGGTAAAAACCATGCGCGCCTCTATTTGGGCGTTAGGGCCATTAGTTGCCCGTTTTGGTCATGGTGAGGTATCTCTGCCGGGTGGATGTGCTATCGGTGCCCGTCCGGTTGACTTACATATTTCTGGTCTGGAGCAGTTGGGCGCAGAGATTAAGTTAGAAGAAGGGTACGTTAAAGCATCGGTTAACGGTCGCCTGAAAGCAGCGCATATCGTGATGGATAAAGTTAGCGTAGGCGCTACAGTAACTATTATGAGTGCAGCAACGCTGGCGGAAGGAACTACCGTTATTGAGAATGCGGCCCGTGAGCCAGAAATTGTGGATACGGCTGAATTCCTGAATACATTAGGTGCGAAAATCACCGGTGCGGGAACTGATCATATTACTATTGAAGGTGTTGAACGTTTAGGCGGTGGTGTGTATCGCGTACTGCCTGACCGTATTGAAACCGGTACTTTCCTGGTAGCAGCGGCGATTTCGGGTGGTAAAGTGATTTGTCGCAATACGCGTCCGGATATGCTGGATGCGGTATTAGCTAAATTACGTGAAGCGGGTGCTGAAATAGAAACCGGTAGTGACTGGATCAGTCTGGATATGAAAGGCAAGCGCCCACACAGCGTCAATATTCGTACCGCACCACATCCTGGTTTCCCAACTGATATGCAGGCCCAGTTTTCTCTGTTGAATCTGGTGGCTGAAGGAACCGGCGTCATCACTGAAACTATTTTTGAAAACCGTTTCATGCATATTCCTGAGTTGATCCGTATGGGTGCTCATGCTGAAATCGAAGGCAATACGGTTATCTGTCATAGTGTTGATAAGCTGTCTGCCGCTCAGGTAATGGCGACGGATTTACGCGCATCGGCAAGTTTAGTGCTGGCGGGCTGTATTGCTGAAGGCGTTACGGTTGTTGACCGTATTTATCATATCGATCGTGGATATGAGCGTATTGAAGAAAAGCTGAATGCACTGGGTGCTAATATTCAGCGTTTTAAAGAGACAGACGAATAACAGTTAGGTTGGTTATTTGATTGAAGTTGAAAGGGCGCGGGATATAGGATCTGCGCCCTTTTTTGTTGATAAATCCAAAAATCGGCTTCAATGAATATTCCGGTCGTTAAGTCAGCAGTGCTTATATTGGCTTTGTGCTCGACCGGAAGACCGTCTGTACTTGGCTTTGGTGAGCGTCGGGCCTACCTTTCCTATGGGCGCTTCGTTGGCTGACGCCAAGTCGACCCAAACGGAAAGGTCTCCCGACGATTGACTATTTTTAGATATAAATTTATTACCTGAGTTTGCCATCAATTAAAAAGGGCGCAGATGCGCCCTTGCTGTTTTTATTTAACTGTATGGAATGAATTAGTTGTTCTGCGCTGGGTATTCGGAGATTTTTAGTGTGAAGGTCAGGCGCTGGCCCTGACGTAATACGATCACCGGAATATTGGTTCCCGGGCGGATCTCTGATACTTCATCCATGACTTCAATGGCGGAGGTTGCTGGTTTGTTGTTGACGTTAACCAAAATATCTCCGACTAGCAGGCCAGCTTCTTCTGCCGGACCTCCAGGGGTTACGGAGCGTACCAGTATTCCCTGTAACCGATCGAATGGACTACCCTGATTTTGCATCTGGCTGAATTCACGGCCTTCAATACCGATAAAGCCACGAATCACTCGACCGTCCCGGATAAGCTTATTCATGATTTTAGTGGCAAGTTCGGTAGGAATTGCAAAGCCAATGCCTTCAGGGGTATCACCATCGGTACGTTTGTCTAATGACAGGGTATTGATACCTACTAACTCGCCCAGAGAATTAATCAATGCACCACCAGAGTTGCCGTGGTTAATTGATGCGTCAGTTTGCAGCAGGTTTTGTCGACCGTAAGGGCTAAGACTGGTTCGTCCGGTGGCGCTGATGATGCCCTGAGTAACGGTTTGTCCAAGGTTATAGGGGTTACCAATTGCCAGCACCACATCACCAACGTGAGGTGAACGTTTTGAGTTAATTGGAATGACCGGCAGGTTGTCTTCTTTAATTTTGAGGACGGCTAAATCGGTTAACGTATCGGCACCCACTAAAATTGCTTCATAAACCTGACCATTTTGTAATGTGATAATGACCTGGTCAGCATTCAGGATAACGTGCCTGTTAGTAATGATATAACCTTTCTTATTCATAATAACGCCAGATCCAAGGGTGTTAATTCCCAATGTATTCTGGCTGGAAGAACTAAGAGCGCTACGGTTATAGACGTTAACAACAGCAGGAGCGGCACGCTTGACAGCACTGTTATAGCTTAATGGTGACTCACTAAGCGGTAAACTCAGGGAATTGTTAAACAACCCCGACGCATCACGCAGTGAGGGAAATATCAGCAGTAGAGCAGCGGCAATAATTAAGCCAATAATTATCGAACGTAACAGTTTGGCAAACATGCATATCGTCAAAAATAGTAAAGGTAAGGAAGGATACCATGACTTGAACGGATACGGCATAGTGCCGTATCCGTTTTTGCGATCGGTATTAACGCAGAATCAGATAGATATTGTCATCACCGCGTAAAATATTGAGTGCCAGCACATTTGGCTTGCTGTCCAGTATTTTGCGCAGCTCACCAATATTGGTGGTACGGTCGCTGTTGACCCCAATGATCATATCGCCAGCTTTTAAGCCACTCTGAGCAGCCGGAGAGCCTTTTTCTACGTCTTTAATCATCACGCCTTTGGTGCCTTTAACTTCACCATTGTTGAAGCTGGCGCCTTGCAGGGCAGGGGAAAGAGACTCGGCACTGATAGAAGACTGATCGCTGTTTTGCAGTTCGACATTGACTTCCATCGGTTTGCCTTCGCGTAGCAGACCCATTTTCACTTTCTTACCGGCACCAGCGGTGGCAACTTTAGCCCGCAACTCGGCAAAACTGCTGATGGCTTTACCATCCAGAGAAACAATCACGTCACCGGATTTAATACCGGCTTGTGCCGCCGCAGATTTTGGCAGAACTTCACTCACAAATGCGCCGCGCTGAGCGTCCACTTTAAATGCTTTTGCCATTTCAGCAGTCATTTCACTGCCTTTAATGCCCAGCATGCCGCGTTTAACTTCACCGTATTTAATTAACTGATCGGTCAGGTTTTGCACCATATTACTCGGGATAGCAAAGCCGATACCTACGTTACCGCCGCTAGGGGCGAGGATCGCGGTATTAATACCAATCAGTTCACCGTTAAGGTTAACCAGCGCGCCGCCGGAGTTACCACGGTTAATGGATGCATCCGTCTGAATAAAGTTTTCCAGACCCTCCAGATTCAGACCACTACGGCCTAACGCGGAGATAATACCGGATGTAGCGGTCTGGCCCAGACCAAATGGGTTACCTACCGCAACGGCGAAATCACCAACGCGCAGGCTGTCAGAGTCGGACATCTTAATTGAGGTCAGATCTTTTGGATTAGAATCGGTTAACTGTAATAGTGCGATATCAGACTGCTCATCGCGTCCAATCAGTTTTGCCTGATACTCTTTACCGTTATTCAACTGAACGCGAATTTTGTCCGCATTGTTAATAACGTGGTTATTGGTAACCACATAACCTTTCTCAGCATTGATGATGACACCTGAGCCCAATCCTTCAAATGGACGAGAGCTTTGTTGTTCAGATGGCATGTTTGGACCAAAGAAGAATTTAAATTCTTCAGGGATTCGCTGACGCTGAACTTGTGTACCTTCAACATATACGCTGACCACAGCAGGAAGAACTTTGTCCAGCATTGGAGCCAGACTAGGAACTTGCTCTCCGGCGACAGTGGTTGGTAAAGCCGCATTAGCGACCGGTACTGAGGAAAAAGTTAATCCCAGGCTGACTGTCAGGGCGCTTAATAATAAAGTGGTTTTTTTCATGGATGATTACTCTCAATACCAACAGGTTACATGTTTAAACTATTACAAAATAGTGTAGCTATTGCTATGACTGTAAGTAGTGTCAAAAAGTTCATGATTCAAGCGCCAGCAAGGGTTGAAATCGGCAGTATCAATAAATGTGATACGCTTCAAATTCAGTTGAGGCGCAGATAAAACGAATAAAGTAAAGAAAGGTAATTAATTGTAGCAGAAGAAAATGACGCTATCGGGGTTGATAGCGTCATCAGAGATTTTAGTCTTTGCGTTCCGGGCGGAATAATCCGGAAGCGCCTTCAGAGTAATCCCGCGGCGGGATATCAGCCGACAGCTGATCCTGTTCTGAAGCAGAAGAAACAGGCTTATAGTTGATATAGCTAAATGGATTATCGCTGGTGGCCATATCAGGTAACAGCGCAGTTGAACTTTTAATCATATGCTTCTGGAACTGACGATAATCTTGAGCCATTTTTTCTAACAGCTCTGCGCTGTGGGAAAAGTGACTAACCAGCTCCTGACGGTAAGCTTCCAGCTCTGCCTTATTCTTATTAAGCTCCTGCTGTAATGCAGTTTGTTGACGTAGTTTTCTGTTACCAAAACGCATAGCTAAAGCGCCAATGATAAGACCAACAACTAAGCCAGCAATCAGTGCATACTCCCAAGTCATATTGACTCCTTTTTACGGTCACGAATTACAGAGGGGCAATCCCGGATAACAGAGTGATAGTGGAACAAGTAATCTTTTACTGATAGTTATGTACTCACCTTACCAGTGAAATCCACTTACTCAATTTTTACCCACCAACTATACCTGTAAATGGTGCTCCGGGGGAACCTCGTTCGACATTTCCTTATATCTTACCATGATAAAACGCACTTTTTAATCTTAAAGCTGTAATGGAAGTTTTACGGTTCTGTCTGCAGTAATGTTTTATTTATTAATCTTTTAATACTATTCGACTGGGGTACTTAAGCGATATATACGCTGAGGTCGACCCACTTTTCCATAAATAATCTCAGCCTGTAAGAAACGTTCTTTCGCGCAAAACTCCAGATAGCGTCTGGCTGTTGTGCGGCTTAATCCTAATTTTTTCGCAATATCTTCAGCGGTATAGCCAATTTGTGCATCACTGAATGCATCCTGAACAATCTTTAGCGTGATTTCGTCAATACCGATGGGCATGGTTGGTTTAGCCTGAATGCGGGCGAAGGTATTAAACATTTCATCAACCTGCCACTGACTGACATCTTCCGTCTGCTTCTGAACCCGATGCAGATGACTAAGGCGAACCAATGTTTGTTCCAGGCGATCGTAAGACACGGGCTTAAGCAGATAGTCAAAAACACCGCAGCGAATAGCTTCCGAAACGGTATCAATATCGCTGGCAGCAGTAATAAAGATAACTTCACCATGGTATTTTTCAGCAGAGAGCTCTTGTAATAGCTCAATGCCCCGACCATCCGGCAGATAGTTATCCAGAATGATCAAATCGGGCTTGAAGTTATTAATCATCATGCGCCCTTGCTCAAGATTACCGGCGAGCCAAACCTGACGACAGCTATTATGGCGTTTAATAAATTCAGCGTGCATTTCAGCGAGCGGAGTTTCATCCTCAATAATTAGAATATTTAGGTATTTCATATAATTAATTTCCTTTTCCTTTGGGGATAAAAATAGAGAATACGGTGCCGCAAGGCTCATTATCATCAAGAGTGATGGTGCCGCTATATTGGTCAATATAGGTCTTGACCAGATAGAGACCGATACCGTGGTCTCCACTGTTTTTAGACGTCACGCCTCGCGTAAAAATAGTGTCGCGAATATCAGGTTCAATGCCGCAGCCATTGTCTGAAACTTCAATAATTAGTTCAGATCCTTCATCCGAGATAAAAAACTCAATCAGTTTATTGCTGTCAGGATTTTTTAATGTGGCTTCAAAAGCATTATTCAATAAATTTCCAAGAATACTGGCCAGTTCATTTTCCGTGAGTGGATTGATATTGGCACTAAGTGTACTGCCGGGAGTAAATTGAATTTCCAGTCCGAGTTCTTTTGCCCGATGATACTTACCAAACAACAGGCCAGCAATCAGGCGATTTTTAAACATCTGACTAATGCTATCGATAAGTGACTGTTGGTTAGAGGATTCGAATTTGACCATCTCCAGTGCCCGGTCATACTCTTTTAGCTGCAACAATCCACCAATGGTGGAGATCCAGTTAAGATGTTCATGACGTAGCGTACGCAGGTTTTCTACATACTGTTGTATTTGGCTCAGTTGGGCACTGAGAGTATTGATCTCATCATGACGGCGGAAGCTGACAACCCAGCCCTGAAATTCACCGTCAATCCAAATTCCCACCCGGTTAGCAATAATTTTTAAACCATTAATAATAAGCAGATCGTCAATGCGGTTGGTGCCGCTGGTTTCAAGAAAGTAATCGGGTGGCGTAATTAAGTTTTGTACCTGACGGCCCACCAGATATTTTGCTGCACCGGCCAGCTTAAACATTTTTTGTGCGTTCTGGTTAATGGCGGTGATCTTGCCTTCGGTATCGACGGCGATAAGCCCTTCGAAAACCGCGCCAAACAGCGCATCTTGCTGGCGCTGTACTCTGGCAATCTCCATGGGCTCCATTCCCATCATCTGTTTTTTTATATGGGTGGAGAATTGCCAGGAGAGCAGAATAAGAATAAAGAGAATCAGCAGCAGAGCACTGGTAAGGGGGAGAATTTGATTAGAGCGCCACATATCGATTTTACTGTTGAGATACCCTAACGATATGACACCAATGACATGATTATTTTTGTCCCAGATAGGCGTTTTTGCCCTCAGGGCCAGCCCCATCGATCCTTCACTACTGATAATGTAACTTTCGCCCCGTTCCAATGCGCCTGGTTTATTCCACTGCATGGTAAAACCGATTTTTTCCGGATTAGGGTGATACAGACGGGTAGAGTTTTCATCACCAATAACCAAATAGCTAAAGTTAGATTCCATACTAAGACGGTCAGCGATCTTTTTAAGTTTTTTGGTATCTCTTTGTTCCACACCTTCAATCACATCATCCATTGAAGCAATGATCTTGGCCTGATTCATGGCAATTTCGCTGACTTTATCGGTCAGATAATTATCCAATTGATATTCCATGAATTTGTTTAATGCGCCTAACAGTAAGGTAAAAACCACAAGCAATAATAAGAATACACGCCATTGAAATGACATGTTTTTTAACATATTCTTAATATATTCCTTTTTCGTTTTAATACGCATTTAACATTCACTTTTTATTATTTGAAGTGTGAGGAATGAATATAATTAATTTATTTATAAAATGCATTTAATTAATAAAAAAAATAAAAACCATTAAGATATTAATGTTTATTCGGCTAAGTGTGAAGCAGATCAATTAACTCCCTCAACCTAGTTACTATGATGTTATCCATGATTTTATTAGTCAATTGACTTATTTTTTTAATTATTAAAATAACATTCCCGATAATGTTATAGATATCATTTTATTTTAATTATTAACTTCTGATAAATGTGTAAGTCAGCACGGTATTTTTCTTTATTACTATAGCTAAATACTTATATAGAGAATAGAACATGTATAACTCAACAATATTCAGCCGTGTAAAACGTTCAGAGTATAAAAAGATAGCTGAGATCACAAAATTTCTGCGTAAGAACGATTTGAATATTGATACTTCGGTTGAAGAGTTTATTACCGTAATGCGTGATAACCAAATTATCGCCTGCGGTGGTATTGCCGATAATATAATTAAATGCGTGGCTATTAACGAAGAACTTCGGGGAGAAGGAATTGCACTCTCTCTGGCGACGGAATTGGTTAATCTGGCTTATGAACGTCACCATAGCCATCTGTTTATTTATACTAAAACTCAAAATGAAGTTTTGTTTCGCCAGTGTGGTTTTTTCCCTATTGCTTCTGTTCCCGGCATCGTGGTTTTAATGGAAAACAGCAGTTGCCGTTTGCGTCGTTATAGTCAGCAGTTAGCGACCAGCCGTCAGCCAGGAGAAAAGATTGGCTGCATCATAATGAATGCCAATCCATTTACCCTGGGCCATCAATATTTGGTGCAGCAGGCAGCAGCACAGTGTGACTGGCTTCATTTGTTTTTAGTCAAAGAAAATACCTCTACTTTTCCTTATGTAGACCGCTTAAGACTGGTTACTGAGGGAACTGCAAATATTGCCAACCTGACGGTTCATCCCGGGTCGGAGTATATGATTTCCCGGGCAACTTTCCCTTGCTACTTTATTAAAGAGCAGGGCATGGTTGATAACTGCTATACCGAAATTGA
Organism: Limnobaculum xujianqingii; assembly: GCF_013394855.1. Taxonomy (NCBI): domain Bacteria; kingdom Pseudomonadati; phylum Pseudomonadota; class Gammaproteobacteria; order Enterobacterales; family Budviciaceae; genus Limnobaculum; species Limnobaculum xujianqingii. The sequence goes on from NZ_JABMLK010000002.1 coordinate 1,582,444, forward strand.
CCTGAAAATCTTCCGACAGTATCTGGCCCCGGCTTTGGGTGTTACCCATCGCTTTGTGGGTACTGAGCCGTTCTGTGAAGTGACCAGTAAATATAACGCCGATATGCGTTACTGGCTAAATACCCCTGAATTAACTTTCCCCCCTATTGAGTTAGTTGAAATAGAGCGCTTGCAGCATGAAGGTACGGCTATTTCAGCTTCCTGGGTACGTCGTTTGTTAGCTAAAAAACAGATGGATGTTATTGCTAACCTGGTACCCGACTGCACTTATAACTATTTAATTAATAACCCGAATATTCGGCAGAAAAGTGCAGGCATTCCCTCAGAAGAATCTGTTATTACCGTAGGTGAATTATGAAAATTGTAAAAGAAGCCGTTGCCGGCACACTTGAGTCAAGTGATGTCATGGTACGGATCGCACCCATTGGAGGGTCGGAAATCGATCTGCAGTTAAACAGCAGCGTAGAAAAACAGTTTGGTGATGCCATCCGGGAAACCATGATGGATACATTATCCAAACTGGGCGTAACAGGCGTTCAACTGATTATCGATGATAAAGGCGCTCTGGACTGCATCTTACGTGCTCGTCTGCAAACCGTGCTGTTAAGAGCCAGTGACAGCAAAGAACTTCCGTGGGGGGCATTAAAATGAATCCAGCTCTAAAACAGCGCGTTCGCCGCAGTATGCTGTTTGTTCCCGGCGCTAATGCCGCCATGGTGAGTAACTCTTTCATTTACTCTGCTGATGCCATCATGTTCGACCTGGAAGACTCGGTAGCGTTAAGAGAGAAAGATGCTGCGCGTTTACTGGTATTCCATGCGCTGCAACACCCGATGTATCAGAAGATTGAAACCGTTGTGCGGGTAAACGCGCTGGATTCCGAATTTGGTATTAAAGATCTTGAAGCAGTGGTACGCGGTGGCGTTGATATTGTTCGCTTACCGAAAACCGATAGCGCTCAGGATGTGATTGATATGGAACAACAGATCGCCCGCATTGAAGCGGAATGTGGTCGGGAAGTTGGTAGCACCGGAATGATGGCGGCAATTGAATCTGCAGAAGGCATCAATAATGCCGTTGATATTGCACTGGCTTCTACACGCCTGATTGGTATTGCTCTGGGCGCTGAAGACTATGTGCGCAACCTGCGTACCGAGCGCTCACCAGAAGGTATTGAGCTACTATTTGCCCGTTGCTCTATCTTACAGGCTGCCCGTGCGGCCGGAATTGCGGCATTTGATACTGTCTATTCCGATGCCAATAACGAGCAGGGCTTCCTGAATGAAGCGGCTCATATCAAGCAGTTAGGTTTTGATGGCAAATCGCTAATTAACCCTCGTCAAATAGAACTTCTTCACAACCTTTATGCACCAACCATCAAAGAGCTGGAACATGCTCAGCGAGTGATTGAAGCGGCAGAAGCTGCGGCTGCTGAAGGTCTGGGTGTGGTTTCTCTTAATGGCAAAATGATTGACGGCCCGATTATTGAACGTGCTCGTCTGGTGGTACAACGCGCAGCGCTTTCTGGCGTTCGTGAAGAATAAGATGAGGTGAATAATAATGGCTCGCCAACAACGTGTAACCAATTTATGTAATAGCCTGATTCAACAACTTAATGATTTTGATGAAGAATCCGGGGCTAAAGCGCCGCTGAAATTGTCGCCTTTCCGCGATGTTTCCAAGGCTAATCTGCAATCGAAAAAACCAAGAGATAAGAAAATCTGTAATTCGCTGGAAGATGCGATTCGTCGTTCCGGCTTGCAGGACGGTATGACTATCTCTTTTCACCATGCTTTTCGCGGTGGGGATTTAACCGTTAATTTAGTTATGGCTCAAATCGCCATGATGGGGTTCAAAAATCTGACGCTGGCCTCCAGCTCGCTGGCAGGTTGTCACTCTCCGTTGATTGAACATATCCGTAATGGTGTAGTGACCCGAATTTATACCTCTGGTCTGCGCGGGCCATTGGCAGAAGAGATCTCCCGTGGATTATTGAAAGAGCCGGTTCAGGTTCACTCTCATGGTGGTCGCGTAAATCTGGTGGAATCTGGAGAGCTAAGCATTGATGTAGCTTTCCTTGGGGTTCCGGCATGCGATGAATTTGGTAATGCCAACGGATTCACCGGCAAAGCCTGTTGTGGTTCGCTGGGCTATGGTCGGGTCGATGCTGAGCACGCTAAAACAGTGGTGCTGCTGACGGAAGATATCCTGCCGTACCCACATCATCCACTGAGTATTTGTCAGGACCAGGTGGATTTGATTGTACAAGTCGATCGCGTTGGTGATGCGGATAAGATTGGTGCTGATGCTACGCGCATGACTACCAACCCACGTGAACTGCTGATTGCACGCAGAGCGGCTGAAGTGATCATTAACTCTGGTTATTTCAAACAGGGTTTCTCAATGCAAACCGGTACCGGTGGCGCATCTCTGGCAGTCGTTCGTTTTCTGGAAAACAAAATGCGTAGCCAGAATATCACCGCCGGTTTTGCTCTGGGTGGTATCACAGCGGCCATGGTTGATCTGCATGAGAAGGGGCTTATCGACAAGTTACTGGACGTGCAGAGCTTTGACAGTGGCGCAGCTGCATCACTGGCGCGTAACCCAAATCACGTTGAGATCAGCGCTAACCAATACGCTAACTTCACTTCTAAAGGCGCTTCCGTTGACCATCTGGATGTAGTGATTCTTAGCGCTCTGGAGATTGATACTCAGTTTAATATTAACGTACTCACCGGCTCTGATGGCGTATTGCGCGGCGCATCTGGTGGACACTGTGATACCGCAGCGGCTTCCAAGCTATCCATTATTGTGGCACCGCTGGTACGTGGGCGTATTCCAACCATCGTTGAGCAGGTAACAACCTTAATTACACCGGGAAGCAGTATCGATATTTTGGTTACCGACCATGGTATTGCGGTTAACCCTGCTCGTCCTGAACTGGCTGAGCGTTTACAGAAAGCAGGTATGGATATTGTCAGTATTAATGACCTGTATCAGCGCGCATTAATGCTAACCGGTAAGCCCAAGCCGATTGAATTCACCGATCGTGTAGTGGCGGTGGTTCGCTATCGCGATGGTTCAGTGATTGATGTTGTTAATCAGATAAAAGAGTAACCGTGTAATGAATATTCTCCCGGAACAGGCGAGTTATCACAAAGTCACGTTGGAAGAGGTTTTGTTGAGCAGAGAGGCCCGTCAGGAACGGCAGCAGCTCTGGTTAGCGAAATACCAAACCGCCCTGATTTCGTTAACCGTTGTGGTTCCGGGTGAAATTAAAGACAGCACGGTAGTGCGCCAGGCCTTTAATCTGGCCTGGCAAACGTTAGAGAAGTTATCTCAACAGCAGAAGTGGAATGTTGTTGATAAAGCAGTATTTTGTCTGCCAACCGGTCCGGAAGGGCTGATGGCAGTAAGACATGATGCCAGAGAAGTTAAGCGCGCTTGCGTAGCAAGTGAAGAGCAAAGCGCGGTTGGTCGCCTGTGGGATATTGACGTGATCGGTAGCGAAGGCATTGTCTCCCGCCAGTCCATGGATATAGCACCAAGACAGTGTTTTCTTTGCTCCCGCGATGCGCGAATTTGCGCCCGTGAACGCACCCATTCCATACCGGCGCTGCATCAGGCGATGGAGGATTTAATCAATCATGTTTAGCTCAATGAATTCGGCCAATGCTGCTCATCGTCTGGAACTCAACAAGCTACCCTGGGTAGTCCGCTGTAGCCAGCTGGCCAACAGCGCCATGCTTAATGAAGTTAATCTGACGCCTAAACCCGGGCTGGTGGATATGCGCAATAACGGCGCGCATAAAGATATGGACCTGACGGATTTCTACCGTAGTGCCGAAGCAATTCGGATCTGGATCCCTTATTTCATTGAGTATGGAATGAGTACTCATCTGCAACCCAGTAGCGATATTTTATACGGGCTACGCCCGCTGGGTATGGCGTGTGAAGCATCGATGTATAAAGCCACATCTGGTGTAAATACTCACAAAGGCACGATTTTCTCTCTGGGATTACTGGCAACTGCCATGGGCAGACTGGTTTCAAATCAAAAAGCAGTTACCCAGCAAAATTTATGTCATGAAGTGGCTGCTATGAGCCACGGCATGGTGATGCGCGAGCTGGAACAGAATAATCAGGCATTGACTGCAGGGCAGAGGCTCTACCAGCAGCATGGATTGTCTGGTGCTCGTGGTGAAGCCGAGTCTGGTTTTCAGTCAGTGTTGACCACGTCATTACCGGTTTATCAAAGTTTAATTGCTCAGGGAATTGACCCACAACGTGCCTTATTGCAGGCACTGCTCAGCCTGATGGCGGTGAACGGTGACACCAATGTTGCCTCTCGCGGCGGGCCGGAAGGTTTGCGCTGGTTACAGCAAACAGCACAGCAGTTTTTGGCCGAAGGCGGTGTGATGCAAACCGATTACATCACCAAACTAAAAGAGTTCGACAGGCAGTGCATTGAACGTAATTTAAGCCCCGGTGGCAGTGCCGATTTGTTGATTGTGACCTGGTTTCTGGCCCAGTTTCCTGAATCCCATAGCAAGAATATTAATTAATCATCGCTGGAGGAGTTAATCGTGGAAAGTCATACCATTCCCTGCTTCTGGATGCGTGGGGGAACCAGTAAAGCCGGTTGTTTTGTGGAGGATTCCCTTCCACCAGAAGTTTCAGAGCAGGATAAGTTGTTATGCCGTATTTATGGCAGCAGCGATCCTTCCGGACGTCAGATAAATGGTATGGGTGGCGGAACGTCGACTACCAGTAAAGCCATGATTGTGGGCAAACGAGCCGGTGAAAAGAACAGCGTTAACTATACTTTTTGTCAGGTTGAAACCGCAACTAATGCGGTAGATCGTAAAGGAAACTGCGGCAATATTTCTTCTGCTGTCGGACCATTTGCTATTGAAAATGGGCTGGTAGATGAAATAACTGAACCGGTAACCAGAGTCAAAATCTTTAATACCAATACCCAAAAGACCATCGTTTCCCATGTGCCGGTTAAAGCGGGAAAAGTGGTGTATAACGGCGACTTCTCTATTTCTGGCGTACCTGGTACCGGCGCTCGTATTCAACTTGACTTTCTTTCCCCTGGCGGCGCGGTAACGGGAAAGTTACTGCCAACAGGACAGCCTAAAGATGTGCTCGATGTACCCGGTTATGGGCCAACAGAAATCACCATTGTTGATGCGGCCAATCCTCTGGTATTCGTCAGAGCGGCAGATTTAGGACTTACAGGCAATGAGTTACCCGCTGAAATCGACTGTAACGCTAAGCTATTAGACAGAATGCTGGCTATTCGCGAAGCTGCGGCGGTACTGATTGGGCTGGCGAAAGATATGAATGACGCGAAGCATAATAGTCAGGCAGTACCAAAATTCTGCTTTATTGCGCCACCAATGGGTTATACCAGTTTGTCTGGTCAGGTAGTTTCGGCAGACGCCATTGATATTCAGGCCAGAATGCTGTCTATGGGGAAACTGCACCCGGTACTGGCCATTACCGGTGGGGTCTGTATTGGCGTAGCGGCTAAGATTCCGGGAACATTGGTGTATGAAATAGCCGGAAACTGCAGCGAAAAAGATGAGTTAAATATTGGCCACTGTAGTGGGGTTTTATCGGTTAGTGCTGAGGTAGAAAACCAGAGTGGCGAATTGAAGGTATTAAATGGAACGGTATATCGAACTGCCCGCGTGCTGATGAGGGGTGATATCGACTTTAATTAATAATAAACCATCTTTTATACTATTTATGAATTAAGTAATAACAACTAGAAAATATATAGAATCGGATAGGTAATAATTAATCTCCTGTTTGCTTCTCTGTCTTGGCACTTATTATTCCTTGGTAAGTGCCATTTTTTATTAGTGGATAATTTTATTCATATGAATAGTTAAATATATAAAGTTAATAAGAATTAAAAGGGTAATTAAAAACATTAAATTTATAACTTCAATTTAGTCTGCGTCACATAATTATTATTTGGTTTGCCGCATTATCTGATGCAATTGATAAGAATATATTTGCCTTCTGGCATTGGGTTTATTTACTAAGGTTAGATAGTCATATCGATAGCCAAGTCGATAATAACAAGTCGATAACAATAAATAAAAGAGTACTAAAAGTAGTTAGCCGATTTTTATAAATAGCTTTGATGCTTATTTCTGTTGATTTAAGCACGTGCCCCTTATTTTGTTTTTATCTTAAGGAGATTGAGAGTAATGAGTAAAGAAAAAATGTGGAAGCTATTGCTGTTAATAGCTATTCCCATAATTATCGCGTTAATACCGACGCCGGCAGGATTACCGCCGATAGCCTGGCTATTGTTTGGTCTTTATCTGGCGGCGATCGTTGGTCTGGTATTAAAACCCTATTCTGAACCGGTTATTTTGCTGGCAACCATTGCAGCAACGGCGGTGGTGATTGGTCTCTACGGTGGTAAAGATATTAAGATATCTGAAGTACTGAAGGGCTATTCCTCCGGTACAACCTGGTTAGTGTTTGCTGCCTTTACCCTGAGTGCTGCATTCGTTATTACCGGTCTGGGCAAAAGAATATCCTATATCCTGATTGGTAAACTGGGGGGAACAACGCTGGGTTTAGGTTATGTTACCGCTATTCTCGATCTGTTTATTGCTCCGGCAACACCTTCTAACACTGCGCGCGCAGGGGGAATTGTATTCCCGATTATCAACAGCGTGTCGGTGGCATTAGGTTCCGATCCTAACGACAGCCCTCGTAAAGCGGGCCACTACCTGATGGTTAACGTATATATGGTGACTAAAACCACCAGCTATATGTTCCTGACGGCAATGGCACCTAACGCGCTGGCATTAGCTATGATGGCAGATATCCTGCACATTAAACTGAGCTGGGCTGGCTGGGCATTGGCTGCTGCAGTTCCTGGGCTGATCATGTTGGCTATCACGCCTTATCTGATCTACAAAATGTATCCGCCAGAGCTGAAAAAAGTTAACAACAAAGAGATTGCAGCAGAAGGGCTGGAAAAACTGGGCCCAATGACGTTGCGTGAAAAACTGTTGGGTGTGATTTTCGTATTAGCTCTGTCAGGCTGGATTGGCGCTGACTTTATTGGCATCGATGCATCTACCGTCGCGCTATGTGTGATGGCTGTTACGCTGATTCTGGGTGTGGTCACCTGGGATGACGTGCTGAAGAATAAGGGTGGTTGGAACACGCTGATTTGGTACGGTGGTATTATCGGTATGTCCGGTGTGCTGACTAAAGCTGGATTCTTCACATGGCTGGCTACCTTTATGGGTGAGCACCTGACATTTGGCGACCATGCAATGACCGCGCTGTTTGTGATTATGTTTATCAGCGTTGCCATTCGTTACCTGTTCGCTTCCGGCGGTGCTTATGTGGCGGCAATGGTACCGGTATTTGCTACCGTTGGTATGGTGGCCGGTGCGCCTCCAATGTTGCTGGCGTTAGGGTTACTGTTCTCTAACTCCTACGGTGGTAGTCTGACCCATTACGGAGGCGCGGCTGCTCCAATCGTGTTCGGTGCCGGTTATAACGACATTCGTTCATGGTGGATTATCGGTGGTGTGATTGCCTTCCTGAGTCTGTTTGTTCATATGACCATTGGCCTTGGCTGGTGGGAACTGTTAATCAGCATGGGTATTATTTAAGCCCGATAGTTGATCAATAGTTAACATTCTTTCATTGTTTAGCCCGCGGTATTCACTGCGGGCTAATTTTTTCGCGTAATGAATAGCGAATAAAGTCAGTTTAGCTGTAAAAACAGGTCGACCTTTGGGGGCGACTTCTCTATAATCTTGCGACCCCACGTTACAACAAAGTTTTTTTTCCCAGAAACTTTAATGGTGCCGGCATTTTACTGCTCGAAGGGGTAGGTTTGCTGGACTCGATTGGTCGTGTGAGCCTCAACAATGTTTTTAACGTTTTGGTGTTCACCAACGTGTGTAACTTTATATTGGGTAAGTTATTTAAATGAAAACTTTTTCAGCTAAGCCAGAAACAGTAAAACGTGACTGGTATGTTGTAGATGCAACTGGCAAAACGCTGGGCCGTCTTGCTACTGAACTGGCTCGTCGTCTGCGCGGCAAGCATAAAGCGGAATATACTCCGCACGTTGATACTGGTGATTACATCATCGTTCTGAACGCAGAGAAAGTTGCTGTAACCGGCAACAAGCGTTCTGACAAGATCTACTATCACCACACTGGTTTCATCGGTGGTATCAAGCAAGCGACCTTTGAAGAGATGATTGCCCGCCACCCTGAGCGTGTGATTGAAATCGCGGTTAAAGGCATGCTGCCTAAGGGCCCGCTGGGTCGTGCTATGTATCGTAAACTGAAAGTTTACGCAGGCAACGAGCACAACCATGCGGCACAACAACCGCAAGTTCTGGACATTTAATCGGGATTATAGGCAATGGCAGAGAATCAATACTACGGCACTGGTCGCCGCAAAAGCTCTTCCGCTCGCGTCTTTATCAAGCCGGGTAGCGGTAATATCGTAATTAACCAGCGTAGTCTGGAACAGTACTTCGGTCGTGAAACTGCCCGCATGGTAGTTCGCCAGCCGTTAGAACTGGTCGAGATGGTTGAGAAACTGGATCTGTACATCACTGTTAAAGGTGGTGGTATCTCCGGTCAAGCTGGTGCTATCCGTCACGGTATCACTCGTGCACTGATGGAATATGATGAATCACTGCGTAGCGAACTGCGTAAAGCAGGTTTTGTTACTCGTGATGCTCGTAAGGTTGAACGTAAGAAAGTCGGTCTGCGTAAAGCACGCCGTCGTCCACAGTTCTCCAAGCGTTAATTGTTTGCCCTTCGGGCAGATGCTTAATGTTAAAAACCCGGTTTATACCGGGTTTTTTTATGAGGCAAATCAAAAGAAATTTCCCTGTTATTTTGCAGGATTTTAAACCCCCTACAAATAATGTTGAATAAATCATCACTGACGTCTGATCAAGATGGCTAAAATCTGCTAGAATAGCCGACGCTTCGTATGCTTATCGATTCAGGTCATTCCCTTGCAGGAAGATAATCCATAGCTGAAAGCACAAAATTAGGGGAGTTGTCGTGTCTGACGGCTGCCCATTTCTGGTCATTATATTGAGAAACTTGGAGGTTTTCATGGCTGTCGCTGCCAATAAACGTTCGGTCATGACGCTATTTTCCGGCCCTACAGATATTTTCAGTCATCAAGTACGTATTGTTCTGGCTGAAAAGGGCGTGAGCGTCGAGATTGAGCAGGTCGACATGGATAACCTGCCGCAGGATTTAATAGACCTCAATCCTTATGGTTCTGTTCCTACTCTGGTTGATCGTGAGCTGACGCTGTACAAATCTCACATCATTATGGAGTATTTAGATGAGCGTTTTCCTCATCCTCCATTAATGCCAGTGTATCCTGTCGCGCGTGGAACCAGTCGTCTGATGATGCATCGGATTGAGCAAGACTGGTATTCACTGTTGAATACTATCCTGACTGGCAGTGCTTCAGAGGCTGAATCAGCCCGTAAGCAATTGCGTGAAGAACTGCTGGCAATCGCTCCGGTGTTTAACGAAGCGCCTTATTTTATGAGCGAAGAGTTCAGCCTGGTTGATTGCTATCTGGCCCCGCTGTTATGGCGTTTACCACAGTTGGGTATTGAACTGTCAGGTGCTGGTGCGAAAGAAATCAAGCTGTATATGAACCGCGTATTTGAACGTGAAGCATTCCTGGCTTCTTTAACCGAATCTGAGCGTGAAATGCGCCTGCAAATGCGGGGATAAGAGTGATGGAGCCTACACAGATGACTCCGCGTCGCCCTTATCTGTTACGGGCTTTTTATGACTGGTTACTGGATAACCAGCTCACTCCCCATTTGGTCGTGGATGTTTCTGTCCCTGGAATTTCCGTTCCAATGGAATTTGCTCGTGACGGTCAGATAATTTTGAATATTGCACCTCATGCGGTAGGCAATCTGGAACTGGGAAACGATGATATTCGTTTCAATGCTCGCTTTGGCGGCATCCCACGCCATGTCCATGTTCCTATGGCCGCCGTGCTGGCGATTTATGCCAGAGAAAATGGTGCAGGTACCATGTTTGAACCGGAGCCAGAATATCTGGAATCCGCATTCGCTTATCAGGATACCGATGAGACCGACAGCGACAAATCAGAAACGGGGATCCATCTGGTATCAGATGAAGAACCAGAAGTTTCTGATAACGGTCCAGGTGATGATGAACCACCTCAGCCTCCACGCGGTCGTCCTGCGTTGAGAGTGGTGAAATAACGGTACCAGTTTCACAGTAAAAAAAGGCGGAGGTTATCTCCGCCTTTTTTATACCCAAAAGAAAAAATCACCGTATCTGAGAACCGTACTGTACCGGTTTATTACCGCGCGCCAGCTTAATGATCCAGGCAAGGGTCATGATCACCAGAATAATAAAACACATCCCAAATGCCAAAAAGCAAGCCTGAGCCATATTCATAAACTGCCATGATGGAATCAGGTACCAGCCTTCCGCCTGAACATACATATCAATAAACCACTGTTGGATGCTGTTTAGCGTCACTCCATCCGGAACGATAGGCGCATCGTAGCCACAGTCACCGGTTGGCTTAAACCATTCTGGTGACCAGTCAGCCAGAGGAAGGCCGAAAGGAAACGTTGGATCAGTGGAGCACCCCTGTACGCCAAAAAGCGCATCAGGGTCAGGGTTATGTACCGCATGGTGAATACCATTTAATTTAATCGAGTAACCCATGCCGGTAATCGCCCCGTAAAATGCTGCGATACAACCAATCAGCTTAAGTACAATTATCTTAGGATTGATGGCGGCAATCAGACCACCAATAACCATGACAAACATAGCGAAACGAATATAGACGCACTGTTCACATGGTGCCATATACAGGTATATCTGGAAAAACGAGTGGGCAAGAACTATTAACCCACCCATCACCACCACCATCAATAACCACAGGAAACGCTGTTCCTGCCATCTGACTAACGTATCAACCGGTGTGGTACGCAGGTTTTTCCACATTGTTTTGAACAGACCCATAATGTGAAATCCTTATTTGGCGGCCAGCTCTTTAACCAGATCGGCCATTGAGTCGATAGATTTAATGCTCTTCGTCAGGATGAGATATTTTCCGTTAACCACATAAGCTGGTACTCCCTGAATTTTTGCCACCTCATAGCTGGCTTTCCATTTCTCCAGCGTTTCCTGAACTTTTGCATCTTTCAGGCTTTCATCGAAGTCAGCTTTGGTGATACCTGCGGCATCCAGACCGGTTTTAATAAAGGCTTCGGGATCTTTACCGTCAGACCAACGCTCTTTCTTGTCATGATAAGCGGCGTAATAGGCAAACTTAGCCTTTTTAAACAGTGATTTTTCATCAAAAATAGAAACTCCGGCAGCTTGATCCTTGTGGATCAAAACGGCGAAAACTTCACTGGCTGGTCGGCCATATTCACCTTTGGTTTCTAAATGGAAGGGAACAAAAGTCACCGTATCGGCCACTTTAGCTGCGACCTGCGCGGTGACTGCTTTATCGTACTTGTAGCAGAAAGGACAGGCATAGCTGAATACTTTGATTAACGTTTTCTCTGCGTCAGGAATCGGTTTTTCCAGCACAACATAATCAGTTCCTTCGGTAAAAGCCGAAGCAACAAATGAGATTGCCAACAAAGAGGCACAAAGTGCACCTTTGAGCAAGCATTTAAACCCTGATGAATACATGATGGCTCCTTAAAAATTGAAAAATATAATGGCTTTTCGCAACCAGAACTTATTGCTCCCCGATACAAAAACGCATTCAGGGAGCATTTGAATTACTTGAACATATTCTGTGGGCGCACCAGCAGGGCGCGATAGTGAGTCTGGTTAGGCTTATCGGAAAGCACATCGATCTCTACCTTGACCGCTTTGGTTTTATAGTCGATCTCGTTTAGCTTACCGACGGTTGGTTGGCCAACATCGAACAGATGGATGGAACCACCGAAGCCAAACATGGTGTCCCTGTCTTTCTGATATTCCACTATTGAAGTGATAGGGCTATACCAGTCATAGCCACGATCCTTGCCATATTCCCAAACCTGCTGAACCGTCATGTTTTTCTCATCAATCTTATATTCCACAAAACGTGAGTATTTCATGGTTGGTAGCGCTGGTTGCTCCAGACCGCGGCCATCGCCGTTGTCGAATACGGTCAGGGTGCCTTTACTTGAAAGCCAGGCGGTATGCTGGGTATAGCTGAAGTCAAAGTTGCTGTTTTCACATTTGCCGTTTTCATCACACTGCAGCGGTTTGCCACTGTCTGATACTGGTTTCAGTAGCTTTTTGGATAGCTTTTCATTCCAGCCTTTGGACGGAGCCAGTATCCATTTCACCTCTTTATCGCGGCCGATTTTTACCACGCCCTGATGGCGGGAAGAGAGAATGATCGAGTCATCTTTAGCATCATAGGCGATGGAGTTTACGTGCGCCCAGTTACGACCGGGGCCTACACCCAACGCATCGCCATAAGGGGTATCCGGTTCCAGTTTGGCCTGTTGACCAGCATGAGCCAGATCGACGTTAACACACACTGCACCGGCATCCAGCGCGCCTAACAGGCTATCGCGTAATGGATCGAGTATCAGGTTCAAATCCCATACGTCGATAACGCGTCCGGATTTGTCTACTTCAATGATGTGATCGCGAATGGTATGCACATGCAAGCCGTCATCACGCTTATAGTTACGTTTGCCTACCCGTAGCAGTACGGTGCCGTTAGAGGTTTCTACCGATTCATGAGTGGCATCCATAAAGCCTCTGGGGAGTTTATGGTCCACCAGAATCTGCCCCATCATGTCAAATTCATACCAGTGTTGCCCTTGTACCGCGGTGAAAGTACCGCGCGGAGTTTCCCTAATTCCCATCAGATAACCGCGTTTATTGATGTTTACATCGCGACCATCGTAAATGGCATTCTGGTTAAGCCACCAACGATACTCTCCTTGTGTATCAACGATGAAGGTGAAGGGAGCAATATCAAAAGGCAAAGCCCCGCCAGCCGGGCCGGCGTCAAGAATGCCTGCATTCTTATCCTTTTCTCCGTGCCAGTGGAGGTCAGAGCCCTGAGCAGTAAAGGTATGGGTGTTAACTAAGTACAGGCGATCTTCAAAGCCGGGAGCGACGGTGATGACTTTCGTTTCTTGCAGATCGCTTAATGAGCGATTGTCCATGTAGTTATTGACGATGGATGAGGTTTTGATGATGTACTCATCTTTTAGCGGTTTATTGTTTTCCTTATATTCCACCGTGACCTTGTTATCGTGTTTTTGATACAGGCCAAATATTGGAATGCCATCGTAGCTTTTTAGTGATTCGGCCCCAACCGCGTAGCTGATGGGAACACCTTTATCATTTTTTCCATGTACCGTGACTTTAACGTCAGAAACTTTGTGACCGTCCAGTTCAACTAATGCGGTTAAAGGGGCGTTTCCATAGGGATCCACCACGATAGCACCTAAATTACCAGCAGGCTGTGCGGGTTTAAAACCGGCAGCCATTATCGTTGGGGAGGCGAAGCCCAGAGCTAATGCAACTGTGCCTGCCACCAGCGTATTTCTGGTTTTTATAAACATAGTTATCTCCTGATTGGTAATGCTATTTTCTTGCGATTAGAGGGGCCGGCTTCAGCGTCAGGCACTAACCCCAACCATCCCAAAAGGGGAATTTTTGTATGCTATTAATTGGTGTAACTCAGCGGTTGGGTTAACCAAGGATTTCTGTAAATTGAATAAATAATTTTCATCCGTAACTATTTAATAGTTATTGTTTTTCTGTTTTTAAATGGATGAATATCTCCAAAGTTATGTAAAATTAAATGTAAATTTAAGATGCCTTTTATTAATGAATAATCATGATTAAAATCTTTTATATTTATAACTATCAAATAGTTAAATTTATTTTATTTGATTAAAGTCACGTTACGTTTGTTACATTTGTTTACTTTATGCCGATAGTAGGTTATCTCTGTGGAGAGATAAATACTCCTTTCCGGATAACGATTATGCGTAAAGTGGAAAACATTCCGCTGGATACGGAATTACTGGGTTTATTCAAAGCTTTATCTGAAACACAATCACTGACGGCTGCATCAAACAAGCAGGGAATGAGCCAGGCCGCCGCCAGTCGGGCATTAACAAAACTGAGAGCCATTTTTAACGATCAGCTGTTTATTAAGTCGGGCTACGGTATGCAGGCAACGCCAAGAGCCAGGCTGCTTACTCCCAGAGTGCTGGCTGCTTTACAGGAACTGGAACGTTTAACCGATCCTGATGAATTCAGGCCGGAAGAGTTAACGCGTACGCTGTATGTCGGGGCGGTAGATAATGGCGTATTTACCATTTTTTCCCGGGTGATTGGTGAGCTCTTTCGTCAGGCTCCAAAAGCGCGCATTGAAATACTGCCAATAGGGGAAGATCTGTGTTCCAACCTGAAATATGGAAGCATGGATTTAGCCATTTTTCCTCTGCTGGCGTTGCCATCAGATTTTCATGAGATCAATCTGTTTGAAACCTCTTACGCCTGCTTAGTACGGCAGGGTCATCCGTTGACGGAATATATTAATTCGGGAAAAACGCCGTCAATGGAACAAATTAATCAGTACCGGCGTATGCAGATAACCGTTCATGACGGTAAACAGGGGCAAGGATATGCCATTGATGACGGTGCTTTTGAACATTCGGCAGATCATGACATAGCTATGTCGGTCCCTTATTTTTTAGCCGCACCAATGATACTGGCAGAAACCGACTTTGTATTAACCTTACCCTGCCAAACCGCTCATCATTTTGCAGAAAAGAATAATCTGGTAGTACTGCCTTACCCCTGTGATTCACGCAAATTTTTTACCCGATTGATCTGGCACCACCGGGTGCATTATGACCCTGCGGTTCAATGGCTGAGAAGCCTGTTTATTAAGTGTGCGTCGGAAGAAGGAAAACTTGTTAAAACAAAGGAAACTGGCAACTATTGATGAAATAATCTGAATCCCGATAGTTTAGTTTTGTGTTTTACAGTGCTTAACTGTCGGGAGGGGCTCCCGCGGGGGTCGACTTGGCGTGAGCCAACGAAGTGCCCGTAGGGAGACCAGGCCCGACACGCACAGAAGCTAAGTACAATGGGTCTTCCGGTCGAGTATAAAGCTAATATAAGCACTTTAGATTTTACGACCGGAATATCCATGGCTGCTGATTTATTAATTTTTCATTAGTCAGAACCCGCCAGAACAGACGGGCTCTTTTCATGATTAATAAAAAACTAAACCCCCAAAAACGTCATAATCCCATCCGCTGCTTTACGCCCTTCGGCAATAGCCGTTACCACCAGATCGGAACCGCGAACGGCATCACCACCGGCAAATATTTTACTATTGCTGGTTTGGTAAGGTGTTTCAGTGTTATCAGGTGCGGTAATACGACCTTGCTTATCAACGTTGACACGTTGTTCCGCTAACCACGGCATACTGTGTGGTTTGAAACCAAAAGCCATGATAACGGCATCAGCATTCAGGGTATGTTCTGAACCCTCAATCACTTGTGGGTTACGACGCCCTTTGGCATCGGGTGCTCCCAGCTCAGTGCGTACTACTTTCACACCGTTAACCTGACCGGCGGCATTCACTTCAATGCTGATTGGCTGCAAATTGAACTGGAACTCAACGCCTTCTTCACGGGCATTTTTCACTTCGCGCCGTGAGCCTGGCATGTTCTCTTCATCCCGGCGATAGGCACAGATCACCTGAGTTGCCCCCTGACGGATAGCGGTTCTGACACAGTCCATTGCGGTATCACCGCCACCAAGTACCACCACACGCTTACCTTCCAGATTGATATAGGGTTCATCATTGCTGGCGGCGTAGCCCATAATATGTTTGGTATTGGCAATCAGATAAGGTAGGGCGTTATACACACCATTAGCCTGCTCGTTCGGTAATCCGCCGGACATCGATTGATAAGTACCAACACCCAGAAACAGGCTGTCGTACTCTGCCAGCAGTTGGGCGACAGAAATATCCTTACCAATTTCGGTGTTCAGGCGAAACTCAATTCCCATCTCAGTAAAGATTTGGCGACGTTTCACCATCACCTCTTTATCCAGTTTGAAAGAGGGGATACCAAACGTTAACAAACCACCGATTTCCGGATGACGATCGAAGACTACCGCCTGTACGCCATTACGCGCCAGCACGTCAGCACAGGCCAGTCCTGCCGGACCTGCACCAATAATCGCCACTTTTTTACCGGTAGATTTCACCTGAGACATATCCGGTTTCCAGCCCATCTCCAGCGCTTTATCAGTGATATAACGCTCAATGTTACCGATGGTGACGGCACCAAATTCATCGTTCAGGGTGCAGGAGCCTTCACACAGGCGATCCTGTGGACAAACTCGACCGCATACTTCCGGCAGGCTGTTGGTTTGGTGAGCCAGATCCGCCGCTTCCATAATACGTCCCTCATTGGCCAGCTTCAGCCAGTTAGGGATGTAGTTATGTACCGGACATTTCCACTCACAATAAGGGTTACCGCAGGAGAGACAACGGTCTGCCTGCGCTTTGGCCTGCGTATCCAGAAAGGGTTCGTAGATTTCAACAAACTGAATTTTCCGGATATTTAGCGGTTTTTTAGGCGGATCAACACGCTGCAGGTCGATAAATTGATAGACATTTTCGCTCATGGTTTACCTTCCTCTTACTGCGCCTGAATCCGCAACTCAGCGCTGGAACGGCTACGATGGCCGAGCAGTGCTTTGATATCGCTGGATTTTGGTTTGACCAGGACAAATTTAGTTGCCCACTCGGACCAGTTTGCCAGAATTTCTTCTGCTCTGGCGGAACCGGTGTTCTGGATATGTTCGGTTAACAATCCACGCAAATGCTCTTCGTGAATGGCTAATGCATCGACTGCCAGCACTTCAACCAGTTCAGGATTAACCCGTTTACGGAACTCGTTATTTTCGTCCAGTACATAAGCGAAACCACCAGTCATACCTGCACCAAAGTTGATACCGGTACGACCCAGAATACAAACAATACCGCCGGTCATATATTCACAGCCATTATCACCAATGCCTTCGACTACAGTAATGGCACCAGAGTTACGCACGGCAAAACGTTCGCCTGCACGGCCAGCGGCAAACAGCTTACCGCCGGTGGCACCGTACAAACAGGTATTACCGATAATCGATGCTTCGTGCCCACGGAAAGCAGAGCCTACCGGAGGTCGAATAATAATAGTACCCCCAGCCATACCTTTACCTACGTAGTCATTAGCGTCGCCGGTCAGGGTTAGTTCAACACCCCCCGCATTCCACACGCCAAAACTTTGTCCGGCAGTACCGTTAAAGTGAACCTTGATAGGATCGCTTGCCAGTCCCTGATCGCCATGTTTCTCGGCGATAGCACCAGACAGCGCAGCACCTACCGAGCGGTCGGTATTGCAAATATCAAAATAGAACGATTTACTCTGTTTCGCCTGCATGTAAGGTTCAGCCTGAGTCAGAATAGTCTGGTTCAGAATGCCTTTATCAAACGGCGGATTGTTTTCAGTGCAAAACAGCGCTTTGCCAGGGTGTGGCTGAGCACAGTGCAGTAAACCGGACAGGTCCAGACGCTGCTGTCTGGCAGAGAAACCATCCAGTTCGGTTAACAGATCGGTACGTCCAATCAGGTCAGTTAGCTGTGCAATGCCCAGCTCGGCCATAAGCAGGCGAGTTTCATGAGCGATAAAATTAAAGTAATTAATCACTCGCTCCGGCAGGCCGTGATAGTGGTCTGCTCGCAGCTTTTCATCCTGAGTAGCAACGCCGGTAGCGCAGTTGTTCAGATGGCAGATACGCAGATATTTACAGCCTAATGCCACCATAGGGCCAGTACCAAAACCAAAGCTTTCTGCACCGAGAATGGCTGCTTTAACGATATCCAGTCCAGTTTTCAGACCGCCATCCACCTGCAAACGAATCTTATGACGCAGGCCGTTAGCCACCAGTGCTTGCTGGGTTTCTGCCAGACCTAATTCCCACGGGCTTCCGGCATATTTCACCGAGCTTAACGGACTGGCTCCGGTACCGCCATCGTAACCGGCAATAGTAATTAAATCGGCATAGGCTTTGGCTACGCCGGTGGCAATAGTGCCAACCCCCGGTTCAGAAACCAGTTTCACCGAGATCATTGCTTTATGATTGACCTGCTTGAGGTCGAAAATCAGCTGGGCTAAATCTTCGATAGAGTAGATATCATGATGAGGCGGCGGTGATATCAGGGTTACACCGGGCACCGAATAGCGCAGTTTGGCAATATAAGGGGTGACTTTGTCCCCCGGTAATTGACCGCCTTCACCCGGTTTAGCGCCCTGAGCCACTTTAATTTGGATAACGTCCGCATTCACCAGATAGGCTGGGGTAACGCCAAAGCGACCGGAAGCCACCTGCTTAATACGGGATACTTTATTGGTGCCATAACGCACCGGATCTTCACCACCTTCGCCGGAGTTAGACTTACCGCCGATGGTATTCATGGCAATCGCCAGCGATTCATGGGCATCCGGACTCAATGCACCAATAGACATCGCGGCGGTATCAAAACGGGAGAACAGCGATTCTGCCGGTTCAACTTCGTCAATTGCAATGGCCTGAGACTCATCCTGTGGTTTTAACGCCAGCAAGTCACGCAGAGTGGTCACCGGACGTTTGTTTACCAGATCGGCATACAGCTTATAGTCTTCATAGTCGCCTGATTTCACTGCGGCTTGTAGGGTAGAAACCACATCAGGGTTGTAAGCATGATACTCACCGCCGTGAACAAACTTCAGTAAGCCGCCTTGATCCAATGGTTTGCGTTTCAGCCATGCCCGTTTAGACAGGTTGAGCAAGTCTTGCTGGAAATCACTGAAGTGGGCACCCCCGATACGACTGGAGACGCCTTTAAAACAAAGTGCGGTCAGTTCGGAATGCAGGCCAACGGCTTCAAACAGTTGAGAACAACGGTAAGAGGCAACGGTGGAGATGCCCATTTTGGACATAATCTTATACAGACCTTTATTGATACCGTTACGGTAATTCAACATCACCCGGCGCTGTTGCTTCTCAATAACGCCATTCTCTACCATTTTGGCCAGCGTTTCATAAGCCAGATAAGGGTAGATAGCGGTAGCACCAAAGCCTAACAGCACGGCAAAGTGGTGCGGGTCACGGGCGCTGGCGGTTTCAATAATAATATTGGCATCGCAGCGCAGATTTGATTCCACCAGACGGGTTTGCAGCGCACCCACCGCCATGGGGGCAGGAATAGGTAAACGGTCTGGCGCAATATTGCGGTCAGACAGAACCACCAGTACCGTGCCCTGACGTACTTTCTTCTCGGCTTCATCACACATGGCGATAACGGCAGCATGCAGATCCATTTTGTCCGGACAGTAGGTGATATCTACTGTATCGGCCCGGTAATACTCCTCTTTCAGCGTGGTGAGCTGAACAAAGTCAGAGTACAGCAATACTGGTGAAGTAAAGCTCAGACGGTGAGCCTGACCTTCAGCCTCACAGAATACGTTCATCTCGCGACCAATATTGGTCGCCAGCGACATGACATGAGCTTCACGTAGCGGATCAATCGGTGGGTTAGTCACCTGAGCGAACTGCTGACGGAAGTAATCGTAGATAACCCGCGGCTTGCTGGATAGTACGGCAAACGGAGTATCATCTCCCATAGAGCCGGTAGCTTCCTGACCGTTCTCGCCGATAACACGAATGACCTGCTCCAGCTCTTCATTACTGTAGGCAAACTGCTTCTGGTAGGTTTCCAGCAGGGTATCATCCATTTCGCGGCTGCCTACTTGATCGTCTGGCAGATCTTCAAACGGTGTTAAGCGACGAACGTTTTTGCTCATCCAGCTCAGATAAGGGTGACGGCTCTTCAGGTCATTATCGGTTTCATTGGTGCGCAGAATTCTGCCGGTGCGGGTATCGATCACCATTAACTCACCGGGGCCAACGCGGCCTTTTTCCACCACTTCATCCGGTTGATAATCCCAGATACCGACTTCTGAGGCGCAGGTGATCAGCTTATCTTTAGTGATCACATAGCGGGCAGGGCGCAGGCCGTTACGATCCAGATTACAGGCGGCATAGCGTCCATCGGACATTACGATACCTGCCGGGCCATCCCAGGGCTCCATATGCATGGAGTTAAAGTCAAAGAAGGCGCGCAGCTCTTCATCCATATCGGGGTTGTTCTGCCATGCCGGTGGAACCAGCAGGCGCATGGCCCGAATCAGATCCATCCCGCCGCTAAGAAATAGCTCCAGCATATTGTCCAGCGAGCTGGAGTCAGAGCCGGTTTCATTAACAAAAGGGGCGGCATCCTGTAAGTCAGGAATCAGCGGGGTTTTAAATTTATAGGAGCGGGCTCTGGCCCACTGGCGGTTACCGGTAATAGTATTGATTTCACCGTTGTGCGCTAAATAGCGGAACGGCTGTGCAAGCTGCCAGCGGGGTACGGTATTGGTGGAGAAGCGCTGGTGAAACAGACAAATGGACGATTCTAACCGCAGGTCTGCCAGATCGAGATAGAAACGCGGCAGGTCAACGGGCATACACAGCCCTTTATAGATGCTGACTACGTTCGATAAACTACAGACGTAGAAGGTCTCATCTTCCACTCGTTTTTCGATACGACGGCGCGCCATAAACAGACGACGTTCCATATCTAATGAGCGCCAGCCTGCCGGTGCGTTAACAAAAATTTGCTCAATACGCGGTAGGGAAGAGAGCGCAATTTCCCCCAGCATATCCGGATTGGTTGGCACTACGCGCCAGCCAATAATTGAAAGGGTTTCACGTTGAAGTTCTTCTTCAACGATTTTACGGCTGGCTTCTGCCTCTTCCGCATCCTGACTTAAAAACAGCATGCCGACGGCATAGTTTTTTGCCAGTCGCCAGCCTTGCTCTTCCGCCACCAGACGAAAGAAACGGTCAGGTTTTTGCAGTAATAGCCCACATCCATCGCCGGTTTTACCATCGGATAATATCGCGCCGCGATGCTGCATGCGTGACAGGCCATGAATAGCCGTTCTGACGACTTTATGGCTTGGCTCGCCTTCTATATGGGCAATAAGGCCAAAACCACAGTTGTCACGTTCTTTCGACGCGTCGTATAGCATGATGTTGCTCTCCAGTTACCCCATGTGTGTATTTCTGATGTTGTTATAGTTTGCTGCCTGTTCATAATCGGCGTGGTGGATGGCGGACACTCCTTTACCCGTGTTGATAACCACGCTATCTGCTATATCCGTTATTTATAATTTGCCAGTCCAGAGAGGGATGTATGGTCAGCGTTATGGGGAACACTCCACATACATAACGCCACTGTTATTGGATAGCAGAATCTATTCCTTAGACCCTTAAGAATGGCGCTCAACCAACTTAATATACAAAGAGAATTCAGGTCAAATATGCAGCGTAAAATGCACTATTTTATGCTTTTTAGGTTATTTAATTGAATTTAAAGGAATTTATAACCTATTTGAGATAGGGATTTTGTTTTTCAGTGGCAATAAAATGTGAGCTAAGTCACTGTACTATTGGGTGTGAATTATGTTCATTCTCTCCTGATACTCTATATTCTGGTACTATATGTCGGTTTTTAAATTATCTTTAGTATTTAATTGTGTTGTTTGTTGAGATTATGTTACGGACTGGTTGAGTATCAGTATAAAAAGAAATCATAAAAGGCTAGCGTTCTTCATTTTGTCTTATATCGATATTTATTCTGTGCTCACAGCCTTACTGATTTGATCTTTATCACCTCGTTACGAGAGAATTAAGCGTAGTCTGGTGGCCCTTTTTCTCCCGGAGAGATAATAGAATATCCTTCTAAAACATGTGATTAATCATGCAACTGAATCGACATATCAATATGTTTGGTGCTGACTTACAGCAGTGCTACGGCGAAAAAATTCATAAGCTGACGCTGCATGGCGGGTTCAGTTGTCCTAACCGTGACGGTACGGTTGGTCGGGGGGGATGTACTTTCTGTAATGTAGCTTCGTTTTCAGATGAGGCACAGCAGCATCAGAGTATTGCAGAACAGTTGGCGCGTCAGGCGAAGAAGGCAAATCGGGCCAGCCGCTATCTGGCCTATTTTCAGGCCTATACCAGTACTTATGCGGAGATTTGTCTGCTGCGTGATATGTATCAGCAGGCGCTGTCACAGGCAGATATTGTTGGGATTTGTGTTGGTACTCGCCCTGATTGTGTATCTGAGCCGGTCTTGGATTTGCTGTCAGATTATTGTCATCAGGGGTATGAAGTGTGGCTGGAACTGGGGCTACAAAGCGCTAATGATAAAACGCTGAAAAAAATTAATCGTGGTCATGATTTTGCCTGCTATCAGGCAACAACTCTCGCCGCCCGGCAGCGGGGAATAAAAGTCTGTACTCACCTGATTGCCGGATTGCCAGGTGAAAGCCTCAATGACAATTTAGAAACGGTTGCCAGAGTGGCGGAAACGGGGACTGATGGTTTAAAACTGCATCCTCTGCATATTGTTACTGGCAGCACCATGGCAAAAGCCTGGCAGGCCGATCGACTGACGGCTCTGGGGCTGGAAGAGTATGTACAACGTGCCGGTGAAATGATCCGCTATACGCCGGTTGATATTATTTATCACCGAATTTCTGCTACGGCACGGCGCCCAACCCTGTTAGCGCCGCTATGGTGTGAAAACCGCTGGCTGGCGATGAATGCTATTGAGAAGTATCTTATTAAAATGGGGAATCAGGGTTCGGCTTTAGGGCAAAGCTTTATTCCTTGTGGGGTAATGGCGGAATAAAGACGGTCTTCCGGCCGAGCACGGAAGGAGATATGAGCAACATAGTTTTTGCGGCCGGAATATACACAGCTGCGGATTAATGACGTTTGTCAGCGGTCTTTTCCTCTGATTAACTTTGTTATCAATATGAAATTAATGCATTATTTGATTTAACTGCATTTTTCGCTATTTATCCCCGGTTTACGGTATGATTTCGGCGATAAAAAAATCTTGGGAGTAACAATGAAGCAACTGCGGAAATTAGCCCAGTATTATGTTGATGCCATGGTGAAGTTAGGCCTGGTACGCTTCTCTCTTATTTTGGCATCGATCATTATTGTTCTGGCTTTTACCGTGCAGATTTCGGTAACCGCAGCGCTGCATGGCGAAATTGAACGCATCGATGTTATCCGCTCTATTTTCTTTGGGTTGCTGGTAACTCCCTGGGCAGTCTATTTTCTCTCGATCGTCGTTGAACAACTGGAAGATTCTCGTCAGCGTTTAGCCAAAATGGTTGAAACGCTGGAGGATATGCGCGCCCGTGATTTAGAACTCAATCACAAACTACAGAATAATATTGAGCGTCTGAATCAGGAAATTGGCGAGCGGATAAAAGCCGAAGAGGCCAGGGAACGGGCGATAGAAGAGTTACAAATTGAGATTGCTCAGCGCCAGCAAGCGCAGATTGAATATGAGCAGCAATCCGTATTTTTACGCTCGTTTTTAGATTCATCTCCCGATCTGGTGTATTACCGTGATGAAGAGGGGCATTTTTCCGGCTGTAACCGGGCAATGGAATTATTAACCGGCCGCAGCGAGAAACAGTTAATTGGCCTGAGTCCGGACGATATCTATAACAGTGAAGTAGCAGAAAAAGTCATTGAAACCGATGATAAAGTGTTTCGCCACAATGTATCACTGACCTATGAGCAGTGGCTGGTATATCCGGATGGTCGTAAGGCATGCTTTGAAGTACGTAAAGTGCCTTTCTATGCGCTGGACGGTAAACGTCATGGCCTGATGGGATTTGGTCGGGATATCACCGAACGTAAGCGTTATCAGGATGCGTTGGAGAAAGCCAGCCGCGACAAAACCACCTTTATTTCGACTATCAGCCATGAATTAAGAACGCCCTTGAATGGTATTGTCGGGCTAAGCCGCATCCTGCTGGATACCGAGTTGAATGCTGAACAGCTTAAATACCTGCGTACCATCTACGTTAGTGCCACCACGCTGGGATATATCTTTAACGATGTTATCGAGTTGGACAAAATCGAGCGGCGTAAAACTCAACTGGAAATCGCTCCGCTGGATTTACTGAATTTCCTTTCAGATTTAGAAAATTTATCCGGATTATTAGTTGAGCCGAAAGGCCTGAGCTTTACGTTGGAATATGGTGATAACCTGCCAGCCTTTATCATGACGGATGGAACCCGCTTAAGACAGATTCTGTGGAACCTGATTGGTAATGCCGTGAAGTTTACTTCTCAGGGCGGCGTCACCATTCGGGCTCGTCGTGAAGGAGAAAATCACTTCTATTTTGAAGTGGAAGATTCCGGTATTGGCATTCCACAGGAAGAAATTGATAAGATTTTTGCTATGTACTATCAAGTCGCCAGTAAGCACGGCGGCCGCCCGGCGACCGGAACTGGTATTGGACTGGCGGTATCCCTGCGTCTGGCTCAGGCGATGGGGGGCGATATTTTCGTTAAGAGCGAAGTGGGCCGGGGCACTATCTTCACCGTATTTATTAAGGCATCGGTAGCAGAAAAAGAGGCTCCGCAGAAAGAAGAGTTACCTTCAGCTTCTTTAAGGGTATTATTGGTGGAAGATATTGAGCTGAATGTGATTGTTGCCCGTTCAGTGCTGGAAAAACTTGGGCATACTGTCAGTGTTGCGATGACAGGTACGGAAGCGCTGGAGAAGTTTAAGCCAGGAGAGTTCGATTTGCTGCTGCTGGATATCCAGCTACCGGATATGACAGGCTTTGATATTGCCCAGCAGATTAGAACCAATTATGCGCCTGAACAGATTCCGCCGTTGGTGGCGCTAACCGCAAACGTATTAAAGGACAAACAAGAATATCTGAACTCAGGGATGGATGATGTACTCAGTAAACCGCTTTCGGTACCGGAGTTAATGGTAGTCATCAAGAAAATCGGAAGTGCCCAACTAAAAATGTTACCTAAATTACAGGAGCAAGGCGCGATGAAGCCCAATGAGTCTATACTCGATTTAACCATGTTAGAGCAGTATATGGAGTTAGTTGGTCCACAGCTTATTCTTGACGGTTTGACCATGTATGAACAAGTGATGCCAGGCTATCTGGCGGTGCTTGAATCTAATATGACGGCCAAAGATGAAAAAGGTATCACTGAAGAAGCGCATAAAATTAAAGGGGCTTCCGGATCCGTTGGCCTGAAACATCTTCAACAGCTGGCTCGCCAGATTCAAACGCCAACGTTGCCTGCCTGGTGGGATAACGTGGAAGAGTGGATTGATGAATTGAAGCTGGAATGGCGTAATGATGTTCAGGTATTACGTACTTGGGTTGAGGCCCAGGAAAAACGCTAACAGGTCTCAATACCAATGATTTTAATGCGGCGAAACCGAGAGGTTTGCCGCGTTGTTGCTTATGGCTACAGGTAAATTTTTCATACTGGATGTAGTATTGAATGTTGTACCGAATGTAGTACCAAATAGAGTACCGATAATCGGTAAATTATGACCAGCTTAGTTTAACGGGAGGAATGATTGATGAAACGGGTTGCCGTTGTTTTAAGTGGATGCGGTTTTTTAGATGGGGCAGAAATAAACGAGTCAGTATTAACCCTGTTGGCATTAGACCGAGCCGATGCTGAGGTAACCTGCTTTGCTCCCGATCAGCCTCAGTCCGATGTCATCAACCATTTTACTGGCCAACCCGCAACTGAGAGCCGCAATGTGCTGACCGAATCTGCGCGTATTGCCAGAGGTAAAATTCAGCCACTGTCTCAGGCAGATGCCGCGTTGTTTGATGCTCTGATTGTACCGGGTGGTTTTGGTGCAGCAAAAAACCTGAGTAACTTTGCTTCTCGTGGCGCCGAGTGTGAAATCAATCAGGATTTGACTCGTCTGGTTAAAGCAATGCATAACGCGGGTAAGCCGATGGGCTTTATTTGTATTGCTCCCGTATTGTTACCAAAAATGTTAGGCGTTCCGGTTCGCTTGACCATTGGTAACGACATTGATACCGCAGAAGTGGTGGATGCCATGGGGGGTGAGCACATTACTTGCCCGGTGGATGATATTGTGGTGGATGAAGAACAAAAAGTGGTGACTACACCTGCCTATATGCTGGCCCAGCGCATCAGTGAAGCTGCTCAGGGTATTGAGAAACTGGTCGCTCGCGTATTGGTGCTGAGCGAATGAAAAAGTTCGCCCCTTCAAAAATGATGGGGCGCCTGCTGTTTTGGTTAAAACGATGCATTAAGGTTGTTTTACTGATTTGGGGTGCCGGGCTCATTATTTTCGCTTTTTTACCGGTGCCATTTTCTGCGGTAATGGTAGAAAAGCAGCTGGGAGCCTGGTTTACGGGTAATTTTTCCTATGTTGCTCATCAAACCTGGGTATCGATGGATGATATCTCCCCCCATATGGCGCTGGCAGTGATCGCGGCGGAAGATCAAAAGTTTCCTGACCACTGGGGCTTTGATATGAATGCCATTGCCTCTGCATTCAGTCATAACGAACGTAAACCTAATCGTATTCGTGGAGCTTCAACTATTTCTCAGCAAACGGCTAAAAATCTGTTCCTGTGGAATGGCCGCAGTTGGGTACGTAAAGGGCTGGAAGCTGGATTGACCGTTGGTATGGAACTGGCGTGGACTAAACGCCGTATACTGACGGTTTATCTGAACGTTGCTGAGTTTGGCGAGGGCGTGTTTGGCGTTGAAGAAGCGGCACAGCGTTACTTTAAAAAATCGGCAAAGAATCTGACGCCATCTGAATCGGCAAGGCTGGCCGCAGTTTTACCTAATCCTATTCGTTATAAAGCCAATAAACCCTCCGGCTATGTGATTCAGCGACAAAACTGGATATTGCGCCAGATGAGACAGTTGGGAACAGGAACGCTGGACTGGTAACGCAGTGCCAGCATGAAGAAGCTCAGAGATATAAGCTCTGAGCCTGATAAATGTGTAATTGAATACGCTGCAATTTATTTCTTTTGTGGTTCTGTGGTTACCTGTGGAATATCCGAATTATATTCCCGACTTTGTTCCTGCAGAGCCTGTGCCAGCCGTTCCCTAAGATTTCTGGTCGCTTCACTTTCACTGCTTTCATCACTGACGGGTGTCCTGAGTTTATTGCTCATTGGGGCCAGTGGAATATCGCCTTCAGGTTCGCCTCGTATCACATCCCTATCCACCAGTGGTTGGCTTAGATTATCCATGGTGGTTAACGGTGATGGTGCCTGTGGTTGAGGTAGTGGTTTAGTGGTGTAAATATAGTGCATGTCAGACAGGAATATTTCTGGCAGCGCTTTTGGGGCTTCAGGTACAGGAGCCGATGCCTGTACTTCTACTGGTTTAGGGTAAAGATATTGCCAGTACATATGGCCAAAGGTTCCACTAACTATAAGCAGTGATGCTGCTATTACACCGGCAATGATATACAGGCTTAACCGAAAGTAACTCAACGGTGCCGCAGTAATACGTACCCGTTCATTGGTACGTTGCTGGTTTTGATTGCGTTGATTACGCTGGTTACGATAAGCAGTAAGAGAGATAGTGGACATAGTTACTGTATCCTTTGCTTGATGACTGACACATCCGGTATATTTTGATCTTTTATTAGCTTCGGTGAATCACCGGAGGCCAGCGCCAATTTCATTAGTGTCTCTGAACCGACCAACCCGTCATCCTTTAAGCCTTCATTCTTCTGGAATTGCTTAACGCTCTCCATCATCTCAGGAGACCAGCTATTCTTTTTGCTTTTGGGTTTGAGTAAGGTGCGACTTAACATCTTATCCAGCCAGGCGATTTCACTGCTGCTGCTGACTGCATCGATCTTATCCCGACCCAGTGGCGTTAGCCGATAAAATATAATGTATTGACCGGTACTCTTTTGCTCAAACCAGCTACGGTTATTAACCAACAGATCGATATCTGTTTTGCCAACCCGAACCACGCTGACATAGCCAACATTGTCGTCAACTTTCACTTCTGCTATCCATGGGTAGCCAATCTTCTCCATCTCTTCCAGAGTAGCCTGACCTTTTTTACACTGAAGATTAGCTCTGCCAGCCTCCTCACAAAAAGCATCGTCATTAGAAACGTCGTAGCCCCATATTTTGTACATCTGCCGCATTGCGGTTATTTGATTACCTATTTCCAGATTTACCGCAGGTTCAGATTGTGGTTCAGGAACGACTATCGGATCGGGTTCCGGTGGATTCCAGGCCGTTGGATGCGGTAACAGTGGAGAAATAACCGGCAACATCGCCCAGCCAAGGGCCAGACAAACAACCACCGATGCCAGTGCAATGGATAACTGCGTTGGTGTAGCACGACAGGAGCCAGTGATCTCTTTGGTTGCCATCTGTAGATGGTGTTGAGTGATAGTTTCGCTTCGCTCGGCATAAGCTCCCAGCAGCGCATAATGAGCAATGCGATTTACCAGTGAAAGCTTGCCTTGGGCTGCCCGATAAATCCAGCGTATTTGTTGGGGGCTAAACAGTGTCGGCTTACCATCATTCCAGGCCAGTTGATGCTCAAAATACTCTGTGTACTCACGTAGGCCAGGCATACGAAAGTTTAGATTGGTGTGTAACCATGATTGAAAGGTTTTGGGTAATAAGCGCCCCAGCTTTTCAGAACCACACAGAAGAATGGTCAGCGAAGCATTTTGTTCTTCCGCCTGCGCAAGGCGCTTTTTTAATATGTCCCAACATCCTTCAGCCATACATTGGGCAGAGGTAACGATCAGCAACTGCGAATTGGTAGTGATAAATCCGTGTGTTACCACCTGATGATTGGCCTCAATATTTTCCAGCTTTTTCACTAACTCCTTTTTTGACAGCGAAGGAGAAGCATTGATAGTTAAGCTATGGCCATGATATTCAGCCCCAATTCTTTTAATAACATCATTCAGGCTATTTTCATCTTGTGAATAGAAACCAATAACGCCTTTTTTATTACAGGCGTGGGAAATTAATAAATAAATGCTATGAAAATATTCAAGAAAAAATCGATTGTTATGAAAAATAGTATTTCTAAAGGGCTCACTGCCAAATTTGAAATGTTCTAAGTACATGATTATTATCACCCTTTAAGATATTGACGACATTTTTGTTTAAACGATTATTTATTCATTTAAATCAATGTGATGTTTTTCTTTGTGGCAGGTGGTGAAAAATATATTATCTACCAGTAAATATTTTTGATTTTTTGACAAAAAATTATTTAATTCAAGGCGATCAAACTATTGAGTTAATTATAAAGTTATCATTGTGATAATGAATTTATAGTTCTGGTATTTGACCCTGTCAAGAAGGCACATTTTATTTTATGTTAAAAATGGATGTAAATAAGCTTAGTTGTTTCTGGCGCAAATCATAGAACAGAAAAATATGAAAGACTGATATTGGTAATTAAATGTAACGCTCCTCTTTATGATTGTTATGTATAAATAATATTTTCTCCTTGATCTGAAAGTTTGATATTTATGCGATTTGACATAAGAAAGTGTTAATCAAAATTGATTATGTTAATGAGAATGTTATTTTTTAGATGTTAATAATTATGTGGTTTACTTCATTGATTCGATTGTAATGACCTTTAGTAATATTTATAAAAAAAGTAATGCTAAAGTTTTATTTTTGTTTTTATCTATTCATTTTTTATTTTCTTAACTTATATGTACTTATAAAAAATAAGCGATATCCGTCTTTTTTAGGATAAGAAACCTGTGGATTTATTAACCAATTATAGGGAAAATATTCTCAATCCAATAAGTGTACGAATACGTTAACTATTTCCCGGCTATTCGGGTTGGTAGCTTATTGTTCCTATTTTATCCATAAGGTATTTGAATTATGCAGATTAATATCATTAATAAATACACTATTCCGGCACTGATTCTGGGGTTCTGTGGCCTTGGGGCGTTTCAGGCTTACCACACTTATGATAGTCATAAAAACTACACATTAAACAGCAATATCAAACACGCTGCACATAAAGTAAAAAAGGTGGAAGAAGCTATGCCAGTGACTCTGGCCTTGTTTAATGCACCACAAAAAGCTGCACCAGGTGCAGTCAAAAAGGCCCCTTTAGTACTGGATATCAGCGCTATTGTATATAGCAGTAAGCCTGGATTATCCATTGCTACTGTTAATCAGGGCGGAAAGCAGATCAGCTATCGTGAAGGTGAGAAACTACAGGGTTATGATGATGCCTGGATTGATTCAATTGAAAAAGACAGCATTCAGATTCGCGATAAAGGTGATATAGAAACCGTCCAATTAAAAAATCCTGATTATATTAAAGGTATTGATACCACTCGTATATTACCGGTAAAAGATACTAAATTAGTTGAGAATTATTTGGGCGATTATTTTATTTTGGGACCTGAATATAAATCATCAGATAAATTAGTAGGTTTAAAAATTACACCTAAATCTGCTTCTGATATTTTTAAAAAAGCGGGTCTTAACCCTGGGGATATAGTTGTAAAAATAAACTCTAATGATGTAACAGGAAATAAAGAAATAAAAACTGTTATTGACCAATGGGCTAAGTTAGATTCTGCAAACATTACGATTAAGCGCGGTGGCGAAGATAAAAACATTCATCTAGATTTACAAATACTGTGACCCTATATGAATTAAAACTAATATGAAAAGAAAAATCTGCGCTCGCTCAGTGCTCGCATTATTGTTTTTATATTCCGGGCATTTAATCGCGGCTGATTTCAGTGCTAATTTTAAAGATACTGATATCAGAGAATTTATTGATGTTGCCAGCAGAAATTTAAATAAAACAATTTTAGTTGATCCGGCAGTTCAGGGAAAAGTATCAGTAAGAACCTATGATCTTCTTACTGAAGAGCAATATTATCAGTTTTTTCTTAGCGTATTAGATTTATATGGTTTTTCGGCTATTCCGATGGATAACGGCATGATTAAAATTGTCCGTTCATCGACCGCGAAAACCGCAGGTGTACCTGTTGCAGATACTGCCAATCCGGGAAAGGGTGATGAAATTATTACCCGGGTTGTTCAAATGGAAAACGTACCCGTCAGGGATTTAGCTCCTTTATTACGCCAGCTTAATGATGCTTCCGGCGTGGGTAACGTAGTGAATTATGAACCGTCGAACGTTCTGTTACTGACGGGAAAAGCCTCTTCTATTAATCGCCTGGTGGATTTAGTTCACCGGGTTGATGCTTCAGGCGTACAGCAAAGAGAAACCATTCCTTTGCAATATGGTTCCGCCAAAGAAATTTCCGACATGCTCAATAATCTGAGCAATGAAGAACAGAAAGGCCAAAGTGCCCCACAGTTAACTGCAAAAGTGGTTGCCGATACGCGTACCAATACTTTGGTATTAAGTGGCTCATCTCAGGCGCGGGAGAAAACTCGTAACCTGATTAAAAAGCTGGATCGCAACGAAAACAGCCAGGGAAATACCCGAGTTTTTTATCTTAAATACGCGAATGCCGTTAAGATTGCCGCCGTGTTAACCGGTATTGGCGATAAAGTACAAGCGGATAAAGGGGGAGCCAAAGGGGCGGCCTCATTGTCCAGTAAAAACGATCTGAATATCACCGCCGATGAGCAAACGAACTCGCTGGTGATTACCGCACAGCCTGATGTGATGCAGTCATTGTCACAAGTGATTGCTAAGCTGGATATTCGCCGGGCGCAGGTACTGGTTGAAGCCATCATTGTTGAAGTTCAGGATGGCGCAGGTCTGAATCTGGGGGTGCAGTGGGCGACATCTCATGGTATTTCGCAATTTACCAATACGGGTATTCCTATTTTCACCGCGAAACGCGGTGAAGAACAATACGATATTGATGGTCGATTTACTGCCACCAATCCATTAACCGGGGTATTGGGAGGCTATAACGGATTAGCAACCGGCTTCTTTAATGGTGATTTCGGCGCTTTGTTAACTGCATTAGCTTCCGATAATAAGAGCGATATCTTATCAACGCCAAGCGTGGTTACGCTGGATAACCGTGAAGCTTCATTTAACGTAGGTCAGGATGTTCCGGTTCTGTCTGGTTCTCAATCTAATACCTCCGGGGATAACGTATTCAGTACGGTCGAACGTAAAACTGTAGGTACCAAACTGAAAGTGACTCCGCTGATCAACGATGACAACTCAGTTCAAATGAAAATTGAACAAGAGGTTTCCAGTGTTGATCCAACATCGGCTCAAAGTACTTTAGGGCCAACTTTTAACACCAGAACTATCAATAACGAAGTTTTGGTTCGCAGCGGCCAAACCGTTGTACTGGGTGGATTGGTTGAAGATTTTACTACCCAAACTGTATCTAAGGTTCCGCTATTGGGTGATATCCCTTTAATCGGCCAACTGTTCCGCAGTACTTCTAATACCAAAGCCAAAAGAAACCTGATGGTCTTTATTCGTCCTACGGTTATTCGTAGCGATGCTGACTATAACTACAGCTCAAAAGTGAAATACAACAAGAGCCGTGAAGATCAGCAGTATCGGATTGAAGAGAACAAGATAGGTATCATTCCGCCGATCGATCCGAAAGTCCTGCCTGAATATCCGGACCACTTGTCTCCAGGAACGTTAGGCGGCACGGGAACTGACGAAACAACTCAACCGATGGTGCCAGCAGCGACAACGCCAGCACCACGTGGACGTAATCCATTTCGCGACTAAATAGTAGAAGGCGGATGATATGGAAACTTCGAGCAAAGACTTCAGTTCCTATAGCTATGCCAAAGAGAATGGAATTCTGTTGGATCAAGGCGAAGTTTACCTGCGTGAAGATACGCCTTTACAGGCGTTACTGGAGATGCGGCGTATACAGGAACAGGCATTTACCCCCATTACGCTAACGGTTGAAGCGTTTGATGAACGTTTGTCGCGAGTCTGGCAGCAGGGGAGCGGCATGTCTCAGCAGATGGTCGATGATATGGATGGTGATATCGACTTAATGGCACTGACGGAAGAGATCCCGGATAGTGAAGATTTGCTGGATAGTGACGAAAATTCACCGGTTATTCGTCTGATCAACGCCATATTAAGTGAAGCGGTTAAAGAAGGTGCTTCGGATATTCATATCGAAACCTTTGAGCGTACTTTAAGTATTCGTTTTCGGGTGGATGGTTTGTTACATCCGGTTTTACAGCCAGCCAGAAAGTTAGCTCCGCTGTTGGTTTCCCGTATTAAAGTTATGGCCAAGCTGGATATTGCTGAAAAACGGCTGCCGCAGGATGGTCGTATCTCTCTGCGTATTGGTCGTAAAGCCATTGATGTTCGGGTATCGACCATTCCTTCACAATATGGTGAGCGTGTGGTTATGCGTTTATTGGATAAAAACAATATGCGTATGGACCTGGGACAACTGGGGCTGGCGGATGACGATCGGGAACACCTGGAAGGATTGATCGCTAAACCTCATGGTATTTTGTTAGTTACCGGGCCGACAGGTTCAGGCAAGAGTACCTCTCTGTATGCGGTGCTCTCTTCTCTCAACAGTTTTGAGCGCAATATCCTCACCGTAGAAGATCCTATCGAATATGAACTGGAAGGCGTTGGACAAACTCAGGTGAACCCCCGGGTTGAGATGACGTTTGCCCGTGGCCTGCGCGCTATTCTGCGTCAGGACCCTGATGTTGTCATGATCGGGGAAATTCGTGATAGCGAAACGGCGCAAATTGCGGTGCAGGCATCGTTAACCGGTCACCTGGTTATGTCCACACTTCACACCAACAGTGCATGCGGTGCCGTTACGCGTTTACGGGACATGGGACTGGAATCGTTTCTGATCGGATCTTCATTATTAGGGGTTATTGCACAACGTCTGGTGCGTCGGCTTTGTAAACATTGCCGCACTACTTCTGAACTCTCCGCAAGAGAAAAAGCGATGTATAGCTTTTTAGCTCAACCGCCGGAGGTGATTTACCGTGCCGTTGGCTGTGAGCATTGTCGTGACAGTGGCTATCAGGGGCGTGCCGGTATCCATGAGTTTCTGGTGATGAATACCGAATTACGTCGCGCCATTAACGATAATCTGGATGAAATGACACTGGACGATATATTACGCAAACATACCCGAAGCCTGCGGCAGAACGGATTATTAAAAGTTATCAGCGGTGAAACTTCAATTGAAGAAGTAATACGCGTCACTGCTGAACAAAACGAATCCGGAGAAGCATAATGGCACATTACGCATGGCGGGCAACATTGCCAAACGGCAAAACCCAAAAAGGCACTTTGCAGGCAGATACGCCAAAGCAGGCTCGCCAGCAACTGCGTGAGCAGGGAATGACGCCAATCAGCATCGAAGAGACTAAAGCTGAGTCGGGCGGTAAAAAGTCGTTTTTTTCGCGCAAGATTTCCAGTAATTCACTGGCGCTATTCACCCGTCAGTTATCAACGTTGACCAACGCTGCATTGCCATTAGAAAGCGCACTGAAAGTTATCGCTCGTCAGACAGAAGATGAGGTGATGGCAAGAGCCATTGACGATATTCATGACAAAGTGGTGGAGGGCTACTCCCTTTCTGATGCTTTAGGCAATTACCCTCAGGCATTCGACAATTTGTATCGCACGTTGGTGACAGCTGGGGAAAAAACCGGTCATCTGGGGGAAGTGCTCGACAAACTGGCTGATTACAACGATCAGCGCCAACAGATGAAAAGTAAACTGACTCAGGCGATGGTGTATCCCATCACGCTAACAGTGGTGGCGACGACGGTTATTTGTATTCTGCTGGTGGCGGTTGTACCGCAGGTTATTGAACAGTTTACCCATATGAAGCAGGAGCTACCGGTGACGACGCGGACGCTGATTGCCGTGAGTGACTTCTTACAGAACTACGGACTTTATATTTTAATCGCCATTATTGGCGCAGTGTTTGGATTCCGTACCTGGGTATCCAAAGGAAAAAACCGCCTGCGTTACCATAAATGGCTGGTGCGATCGGCGCCAATCAGCAAGCTGGTAAGGGCGATTAACAGCGCCCGCTATATTCGTACCCTCAGTATTTTACAAGCCAGTAGCGTTCCATTATTAGAAGCCATGAATATCTCGGTGGACGGGATAGAGAATCTTTATGCCAGAGAGGTACTCTCCGAAGCGGCCGACAAGGTTCGTCAGGGGGCAACGCTGAACTCTTCTCTGGAGCAAACGCAACTATTTCCTCCGATGATGCTGTATATGGTGGCATCGGGAGAACAGAGTGGTGAGCTGGGGCCGCTGATGGAGCGCGCTGCAGATACTCAGGATAAGGCCCTTCAGCATCGCATTACATTAACGTTAGCCGTTTTTGAACCCGCGTTGGTGATTACCATGGCGACTATTGTGCTGTTTATCGTCATGTCGATTTTACAACCGATTCTGCAACTTAATAACATGGTGAGTTGAACATATCATGAAAAATCAAATTGTTAATCAAGAGAGCGCACGGAGCCAGTCGGGTTTTACTCTGATGGAAATCATGGTGGTTATCGTTATTTTGGGCGTTTTAGCCAGTTTAGTCATCCCTAACCTGATGGGAAACAAAGAGCGTGCGGACCGACAAAAAGCGGTGAGTGATATCGTCGCGTTGGAAAATACCCTTGATATGTACAAGCTGGATAACGGACGTTATCCAACCTCTGAACAGGGCCTTAAAGCGCTGGTCACCAAGCCTGAGCTGCAGCCGGTGCCTAAAAATTATCGTTCAGATGGCTATATTCGTCGTCTGCCGACCGACCCGTGGAACAATGACTATTTAATTGTGAGCCCGGGAGAACATGGTCCAATTGATGTGTTCTCTGTTGGTCCGGATGGTGAGGCAAATACCGCCGATGATGTCACCAACTGGGATATGGATAAGAAAACTGAAGCTGAACCGGGACAAAAATAATGTCCAGCCATCGCTCCCGCGGTTTTACGCTACTTGAAGTCATGCTAACGCTGGTGATTTTTGCCATCAGCGCCACCATTGTGGTGATGACATTACCTTCAAAAAGCGGGCCGGGAGTGTTTGGCGAACAGTTTAAGACACTGGTGGATTACGGTTCAAGTAAGGCTGTTATGGAGGGAAGCATCGTGGGCCTGACGCTAACCTATCAGGAATATCAGTTGATGATTCTGAAAGGAAACGGCGAGGGGGCACAGGATAGCCTGCAATGGCAGCCCCTGGTGGCGGGGCGTATCACCACCAAAGGTGAGTTTCCGGAGGGTCTGCGCGTCACTATCGAGCCGCAGAAAATGGCACTGAGTTTAAACGATCCTCCACAAATTATTTTTTTACCGGACGGTGAGATTAGTTTATTCAGACTGACATTCGAGGGAGAGGACAGAAAAGATGTCTATTCTGTGGTCTCTCAAGGGGCATCGCCGGTTGAGGTGGTGAACGGCTACGGTAACGAAGCTAAAGAGGCAAAAGATGAGAAAGAAGCGCAATGAGCTAGGCATGACTCTGCTGGAAGTCATGGTGGCCATGGCTATTTTCTCTTGTGCAGCGTTAGCTCTGATGAATACCGTCACCGTCAGCAGTCACTACACACTACAGTTGGGCGAAACGTTACGCGCCAGTTGGGTGGCGGAAAACCAGATGGCGGAGGCGCGACTAACCCGCCGTACCTTTACCGATCAACCCAGCGGTAATGAAGAGATTGGGGGGCAAACCTGGTACTGGCAGGCGCGATTAGCGCAGATGCCGTCCGGTGTAAAAGTGAATGAAGTGATCGTCTTCCGTGAAGGTGAAGAAGAACATCCGCTGGTTACACTGCGTGATGCTTCACTGGCCGGAGATATAAAATGAACGCTTTAAAGCGCGTGCGCCAGCAAGGATTCACCATGATGGAGGTGATTATTGCGCTGGTGATCTTTGCCATGATCAGCATGATGGCCTGGCAAATATTAAACGGTTCCATGAGTAATTCAGCCGTATCGGACGCGCAATCGGCCCGGTTTAACCAGTTACAAATGACTTATAGCCGATTGGAACGTGATTTTTCGCAGGCGATGCCTCGCGCCCCGGTTGGCAGTAGTGCGGCGTTTCAATTACGAGACGGCATCTTGGTTCTGACCACTCAGGACAGCGTAGCCAGTCTGGGAAATCCGCAAAGTGCGGATCTGATACGGGTTTCATGGTGGCTGAAAGATAATCAGGTTTATCGTGGCATTGCCTCGGTACTGGATGGTGCCAGCCCTGCTGACTGGACCAGGATCCCAATGATCGATCGGGTAAAAAAGATGGATTGGCGCTTTTTTAATACCGACTGGCAACCCCAGTGGGAAGAAGCGGAAATGATACCCAAAGGTATCGAGCTGACGTTAACACTGGAAGACGATACGAAATGGCGTTGGGTGTTTATGACTCCTGGCAACTGGCCTAAGGGCGGCACTTCAAGCATTCAGGGGACTGATGAAAACGCTCCTAATGCGGGTGAGCAAAAACCGGATGCGGATAAGCCAGGAGAAACAGCAACGCCAGTGCAAGGCGACAGTTCACCGAATGCAGGAAGTGCTAAATGAATAGCGCATCCAAACGGCGTCAGCGAGGTGTTGCTCTGCTAGTGGTACTGATTCTGTTGGTATTAATGTCGGTGCTGGCTGCCCGTATTAGCCAACAGTTTACGAGAAACCTGCAGAAGATTCAGTTTCAACTGGGCCAGCAAACTTTACGTTGGAATTCTGATGCTGCAGTACAGCTGGCGATTAGCCGGTTGGGCGATGACTTAGCCGATGGAAAAAAGCCCAGCTCACTGGATCAGTCCTGGGCTCAGCCAATAAACGTAAAAACGGAAGATTACCAGTTAGACAGTCAGGTGTTTGATGCGCAAACCTGTTTTAACGTCAATAGCCTGCTGGCACCGGATAACAGTACGGTTTCCCCTCTGCCAGGAGAAAAGGCGATGACGCAAAAAGTGGTGGAATATCTGATGACCAGCGCGGGGATTAACCCGGCAACGGCTGAAACGCTATTTAACGAACTGACGGTGTATTTAGGCATCGATAGCGGCAGTGATAACAGTAAAGCCAGTTCGGCGGCGGAAGCTTTCAAAGCTCTGCAACCGCCAAGAGTACCGGCTAAGCAGATGATGTACTCCATCAGTGAACTGAAGCTATTGCCAGGGTTTCCGGTGGAGTCCTATACCAGATTGAGCAAATTGCTTTGTGCATTACCCAATACCAAAACCAAAGTGAATATTAATTCACTAACGGAGCAGCAGGCCCCACTGCTTTCAGGATTATTTTTAGGCGAGCTGACGGTTGATGATGCCAGCCAATTGATTAGCAAGCGACCTGATAGCGGATGGGAAACTATTGAAGCATTCAGAGATCAGTTGGAGAAGCAGTTCCCGGTGGAAGGTAAAGAAGCCTCTGCTGATAGTTATATGACGGTGAACAGTAATTTTTTCATCGTTTATACCACCGGGCGTACGGACAATCTGACTCTGCGATTTGTTGATAATTTGTACCTAGATGAAGAGACCAGAGAGGCCAGCCGCTGGTTACATCGATATCGAACTATTGAGTAGTAGGGATATTCATAATGAAACAGGCACTTTTTATCAGATTAGGTTCAACGCCGGATTCGCCCGTTTGGTGGTGCGCTCTGCAGGCTGGAGTGGCATCCACGCCCGAGCGTTTGGACGGCTGGGATCAATTATCTCAACTGCGGTCGCACCCGTTATCACATTATGTTTGCCTGTTACTTCCTACCAGCGATTTGATTTTCCGTCGTTTTAAGTTACCTAAAAAATGGGCTTTGCATCAAACCCCGCAGTTTACCTGGATAGCTGAAGACTCACTGATGGGTGAAATTGATGATTTGCACTGGACCGTTATGCGCCGTGCAGGGGGAGAACTGGATACCGTCGCGGTACGCAGCGTTAAATTACAGCAATGGTTAGATGCATGTAGCAATGCCGGGCTTAAAGTGATTCAGGCCCTACCTGATGCACTGCTGTTACCCGAAAATCCACAGGGGCATACTCTGGTTTCTCTGGAAGATCAGTGGTGGGTGCGTTATGACACCGGTGCCAGTGTGGTGGAAACCCCGTTGTTACCTGAATTGCTGGTTCGTTTACCTCAGGGAACAAGGCGCAGCTACGGTGATTTACCGGAAGGTATTACGACAGATGAAGCCAATCCGTGGCAGCATCCGTTACTGTTAATTCAGGAGCGCTGGCGGGCGGAACGGCTAAATGTACTACATGGCGTGTTTAGTCAGACTGATAACCGAGCTGAGATTTTAAAACGCTGGAAAAAACCTCTGATCTTTTCTGTAATTCTGGCTTTTTGCCTGAGTCTGTTTCCTCAGTTTGCCGTGTTGTGGAACGTTAAAGGTCGACAGAATGCTCTGGCTGAGGAAACCCGGCAGGTGTATCAACGTTATCTTCCCGGAGAGGTGCCGCCCAGCAACCTCAAATATCACTTTGAAAAGGGCATTAACAAAGCAAAAAGCGGATTTTTTACTCAATTAGAACAGCTGGATATGATGAAGCAAGCTTATCCGGATATTGAGGTTCGCTCAGTAAAATATGATGTCAAGACCGGGGCATTGACGCTGGATGTCAGCTCAATGGAAAAAGACCGGATCTCCGCGTTTGTTACACAAACTCAGCCGATTTTTGGCTTCACTTTACAGCCGGGCTCGACAAATCCGCCATACACCGGCGTTCTGATTGGGGGGAGATGTTGCAAAATGAAAGAGAAGCTAATCGCCTATTTTAACGCCAGAGCGCCGCGGGAACGGGTGTTAATGGTTTTGGGGCTGATAACCCTGCTGTGGGGACTGTTGTTTTACGGTTTGTGGATCCCTTTACAGAATGCAGTTCAGGATGGCTGGCAGGCAATTTCCCGCTCTCAGGACACCATTACCTGGATGCAGGAACAGGCAGAAGATCGGGATTTGCCTACCTATCAACTGATTGCTACCGATCCTAAACAGGCAATAGAGCAGAGTGCGGCTCAGGCAAAAGTCACGTTGCCACAGATGCAAATGGCAGCTAACAGTGCCGATATTATCATTGATAGTTTGCCTTTTTCGTCGCTAAAAAGCTGGCTGACAACGTTAAACAATACATCAGGGATTCGAATTGAAAACATCACTATGGCTCCGGCAGGCAATGCGGGAGAGGTGAAAGTTCAGTTGAAACTGGCCTGGGGACCAGGAGGATGAGTTCAACAGAACAGCTATTTTTTCTGCTGCGAGAGGAGCATTTATGGCTGTTTTGTCTGCTAAGTGCGGTGTTGGGCGCCATTGTTGGTAGCTTTTTAGGCGTGGTGATAGAGCGTTTACCCTTGATGATTAATCACCGACAAGGGGAACCGGAACTGAGTCTGGCGTTTCCTCGCTCTCACTGTTCACAATGCCAGCACGTATTGTACTGGTGGGAGAATGTTCCCATCGTTAGCTGGCTGGTATTACGTGGGCGTTGTAGTCAGTGCCAGACTGCTATACCTGTCCGATTATTATGGATAGAGGTGACAACAGCATTGCTGTTTTGCCTGATGGCAATATTAATGCCATCACCGGAGAGGCTACTATCAGCATGGATACTGATCGGTTTTTTACTGGCGCTTAGTCTGATTGACTGGTGGCATATGTTACTGCCGGATGCATTAACACAACCGCTGCTTTGGTTGGGATTGTTAATTAATGCCTGTAGTGGTGTGATTAAATTATCTGATGCCGTTTATGGTGCCGTTGCAGGTTATCTGTGCTTATGGTTGCTCTATTGGTTGTTTCGGGGGCTGACGGGAAAAGAGGGGCTGGGCTATGGTGATTTTAAGCTACTGGCTGCATTAGGGGCATGGTTAGGATGGCAAGTGCTACCTTCTTTATGCCTTATTGCCGGATTGTCAGGCATCGTCATCGGTGGCTGGCAAGCCTGGCGCGCAGGTAAGCAAACGCCATTACCTTTTGGCCCGTATTTAAGTATTTCCGGAGCAATAATATTTATATTTTATAATTCACATATATATCTTTAGTTTAATGAAAGTGATGATTTTATTTTTTTATTTTCAGGAATAATTAATTATTCGTTGCTATGGTTTTAAGACTGGTAAAATTATTTCATTATTAATGAATAAGTATTAGGAAAGTATTATTTTAAATAATTAATAGAGTTATATCTGATAGTTGAGTTTCACTATTCTTGCATGAGGATCTGTGCTTATGTCTAATTAGGTGCTTTGCTAGAATATGGCATTGTTTTTTCTTCAGATTATTTCTGAGATGAATTTGTGTTTTTCATGTAGCTGAAAGATAAATGTTTTAATAGTTCTCGCATCTCATAAAGATAATGAGGGGAATATATCTGACTATTTATTATGAGAAAATCAATGTTGAATTAATTTTAGAGGAGTTAAATCAGGT
Source organism: Limnobaculum xujianqingii (assembly GCF_013394855.1). NCBI lineage: Bacteria > Pseudomonadati > Pseudomonadota > Gammaproteobacteria > Enterobacterales > Budviciaceae > Limnobaculum > Limnobaculum xujianqingii. The sequence continues at coordinate 1,623,868 of NZ_JABMLK010000002.1, forward strand.
TTTCTTAATTAATTAAAATGGCTTTTAAATGAGTTTCTTCGAGATTTAATGAGTGCTTTTGTGTTTTTATTTCAGCATAAGGCAAGGTATTTATCTTATTGATAAAGGTATTCATAAATGAAATTAATGAAGCCCAATATTCTGGCATTGATTATTGCCACCCTGGCGGTTCCTGCGTGGGCTGCTGTTCCGGGTAAACCGTCATTAGGTAGCGGTAATGACAAGTTTGCTATTGTTGAAGTCGATCAGAGTGCTGTTGCTTATAAGGATTTAGTGAAGGTCCATGATGGTGCTACCGTTACTGTAGAGTGGAATATCTGGAGTGGTGATACCGGAAAAACAGCCAAAGTGTTGTTTGATGGTAAACAAGTCTGGAGTGGCTCTGCCGGGAGTAGTACAGGGAAAGCCACTTTTACCGTGAAAAAAGGTGGGCGTTATCAGGAACAGGTTGAGGTCTGTAATGATAGCGGTTGTACCAAAAGTGACAGTAAGCTTGTGATTGTTGCCGATACTGACGGTAGCCACCTACTTCCATTAACGCCAACGCTGAAAGAGAATAATAAATCTTTCAGTAAACATACGGATAAAGTTGTTGGTACCTACTTTGTAGAGTGGGGTGTTTATGACCGCAACTTCCCGGTTGATAGAATACCGGCAGCCAATATAAACCATATTCTGTATGGCTTTATTCCGATTTGTGGTGGTAATGGCATCAACGATAGTCTGAAAACCATCGAAGGTGGTAACAGCTTTGCCGCATTAGAGCGTGCCTGTGCAGGTACACCGGACTATCAAGTTGCCGTTCATGATGCCTGGGCTGCGGTTCAGAAGCCACAAACGGGTGTTACCGCCTGGGATGACCCCTACAAAGGTAACTTCGGTCAACTGATGGCGCTGAAAAAAGCCTATCCGGACCTGAAAGTACTTCCTTCGATTGGTGGATGGACACTGTCCGATCCATTCTATCAACTGAATGATAAAACCAAACGTGACCGCTTTGTCGCATCAGTAAAAGATCTCCTGAAAACCTGGAAATTCTTTGATGGTGTGGATATCGACTGGGAATTCCCGGGCGGTGGCGGTGAAAATCCAAACCTAGGCAACCCGGAAGTTGATAAAGTCACCTATACCGCGCTAATGCGCGAGTTACGTGAAATGATGAATAGCTTAAGTGCTGAAACCGGCCGCACCTATGAGTTAACCTCAGCGATTGGTGTGGGTAGAGACAAAATTCAAGACGTAGATTATGCCTCTGCTCAGCAGTACATGGACCACATCTTTATGATGAGCTATGACTTCTATGGTGCATTTAGCTTAACTACGTTGGGGCACCAGACTGCACTGTATGCACCAGCATTCAGACCGGATACTGACTATACCGCCGATAACGGATTAAAAGCCTTGTTAGCTCAAGGGGCCGATCCGAAGAAACTGGTATTGGGTGTGGCAATGTACGGTCGTGGCTGGAGTGGGGTACATGGATATACCGCAGGAAATCCATTTAGTGGTACCGCAACAGGCGCAATAACCGGTACATGGGAAAGTGGTAATGTGGACTATCGTCAAATTGCCAGTAAGTACAAAAATGGTTCCGGCTGGACCTACTCATACGATACTGTGGCGGAAGCTCCTTACGTATTCAACTCTTCAACCGGTGAGTTAATCACTTATGATGATGCTCGCTCCGTAGCAGCAAAAGGTCAGTACGTTTTGGATAAAGGTCTGGGCGGTATGTTTGCCTGGGAGATTGATGCTGATAACGGCGATCTTCTGAATGCCATGAACGAAAGCCTATTGGGCACCAGCTCTGGCGGTGGCGGCGGTGGTGAAGTTACACCTCCGGCTCCGGTTAACCAGCCTCCGGTAGCAACGGCTGCTGATCAGAACGTAACGGGTCCGGTACAAGTTACCCTTGATGGTTCAGCCTCTATGGATCCTGAAGGTGGCAAGTTAACTTATCAATGGACTCGTGTTTCCGGGCCAACCGTAACATTAACCAATGCTGCAACTTCAAAAGCGAAGTTCAGTGCACCGGCGGTTACCACCGATCAAACCTATGTATTCCAGTTGAAAGTGACTGATGACAAAGGCCTGAGTAATGCGGTTGAAGTGAAAGTCGTTAACAAAGCGCCTAAGCCAAATCAGGCTCCAATAGTGAATCTGCTTGATAGCATCACCGTCGCGTCTGGTGAATCGGTCACGTTACATGCGCAAGCGGGTGACCCAGATGGTGATACCCTGACCTATCAGTGGACAGCTCCGGGAGAGTTATCAGCAGGGGCGACTAATACTGGTGATTTAACTATCACCGGGCCGGTTGTTACTTCAGAAACCAGCTATAACGTATCGGTAATGGTCAGCGATGGTAAAACCAGTACTCAAGCCAGTACTCGCGTTACCGTAACGCCTCCTCCTGTACCGGAACCAACGCCTGAACCAGAGCCAGAACCAACGCCAACACCGAACCCGGATGATGGTACCAGTGGTGGTGGCAGTGGCGGCGGAAGTGATGGTGGAGCAACCGGTAGCTGTAGTAACCCAGTTGACCCGGCCGCTGCCAGTAAACCAGCATGGTCAGCCTCTAAGGTTTACAACGGCGGTGAGATAGTTAGCTATAACAACCTGCAATGGAAAGCGAAGTACTGGACGCAAAACAACCAACCTGGCTTTGGTGCCGATCAGTGGGAGCTGGTCAGTAAAGTCAAATTGTCCTGGCGTGCAGATATTGTTTATAACGGTGGTGAAACCACTTCCTTTAATGGCTCCGAGTGGAAAGCCAAATGGTGGACCAAGGGCGACGAGCCTGGCAAAGGTGATGTTTGGGTTAAACAAGGCGCTTCTGATTGTAAATAATCGTTGAGTCATCAGGTGTGCGGTACCAAAAGTACTGCACACCATTTCCCGACAGGTCATTTTGCCAGTGGCTAAAGAATCATTCTTAATCGGAGCTTTTATTATGAAGATGAAGTTACTATCGAAAGCGTTCATGGTGCTGGGCTTTTGTAGCATGGCCTCATCGGCCATGGCGCTGGAAGCCTGGAGTGGACAAGAGGGAAGCGATACTTTCCAGGTAATATATTCTGGTAATGTTTACTCTAATGCCTGGTGGGTTGGGGCTGCTGATTGTCCTGCCAGCTCAATTCAAAATCCAGACAGTAATGCATGGCGTTTAGTGCGAACGGCTACTGCTCAGGAAATGACCCAGTACGGTAATCCAACGACTTGTGATGTTTCTAATGGTGCAGCGGCTACGGTATCCCCTGAGTTTGATGCAACGCAAGCTTATACTAAAGGTACCGTAGTCGGTATTGGCGGAGCTAACTACAAGGCAACGGCAGATATTGCTGCGAATACTTTTACGCCATCAAAACCAAATCCCTGGAAAGCTTATGCTGCTGCCCCTGGATGGGAAGCGGGTAAAATTTATGATACCGGCGAAATAGTTATTGTTAATGGTCAAGGTTATGAGGCCTGGTTCTATACCGTAGGGGATGACCCGGCCAACACCGCTAACCAAAGTCCTGATGGCGATAATGGTCGTCCGTGGAAGCCACTTGGTTCGCTCAAAAATTATACTGAGCAGGAGTTGTCTAAAGCTCCTGTGTTGAATCTACAAACTCTGTATCCGGCAGGGACATTAGTTAAATATCAAAATATTCCTTATGTTTCTCAGGCTCAGGTTCATTTGGTGAAACCGGATGATAAAACCCTGTGGGAAATTTTTATTGACTGGACCGGTACTAAAGAGCGTGTTGGTAAGCCAAATGCCACATGGCCAAAACATGTGTATGCCCCTTATGTTGACTTTACGTTGAACAGTATTCCGGATTTGGCTTCATTGTCAAAGAGCCAGAATATCACCCACTATACGTTGGCTTTTATTGTGGCTAAAGATAACAACACCTGTCTGCCAACCTGGGGTACAGCCTATAACATTAACGACTATACCCAATACAGAAAGATTAAAGAGTTACGTGAAGCAGGTGGTGATGTAATGGTATCTATCGGTGGAGCAAACAACACTCCGCTGGCAGCCGCTTGTAAGAACGTAGATGATTTGCAGAAGCAATACTACGATATCGTTGATAACCTGAATCTTAACGTTCTGGATTTTGATATCGAAGGTAACTGGGTTGCTGATAATGAGTCGATTCAACGACGTAATGAAGCAGTGAAAAAAGTACAGGATCGTTGGCGTCAGGAAGGTCGTAAAGTGGGTATCTGGTATACCTTACCAATTCTGCCAACCGGATTAACTCAGGAAGGGATCTATGTACTGAATGATGCTAAAGCTAAGGGCGTGGATCTGGCGGGTATTAACGTTATGACCATGGACTACGGTAACAGCATTTGCCAGTCAGCTGGTACTGAAGGACAAAATATCCACGGTAAATGTGCGACATCAGCAATTGATAACTTGTTTACTCAGGTAAAAGCTATTTGGCCTGAGAAAGATGATGCTACCGTGAATGGAATGTTAGGTACTACACCAATGATCGGCTATAACGACGTTCAGGGTGAAGTATTCTTTATGTCTGATGCCAGAATGGTTTTCCAACAGGCGAAAGATCGTAATATCGGCATGATCGGTATTTGGTCAATGTTCCGCGATCAACCGGGTACTGCTGGATATGTAGGGCCAGAGAATAGCGGGATGACCGAGCAGCAGGCACCAATATATGCCTACAGTAAAGTCTTTGCACCATTCACTACCACCAGTGGTGGGCAGCCGGTTCCTCCGGTTACCGGAAATGTACCTCCGGTTGCTAATGCGGGAGTTAGCCAGACCGTTGATGGAGCACAAGCCATCACTTTGGACGGTACGGGTTCTACCGATCAGGATGGTGATGCATTGACCTATCAATGGGAGCAAACCAGCGGCCCGGCAGTTACGTTAAATGGTGCCGATATGGCAACAGCCACCTTTAATGTTGAACAACCGGTACAGCATGCGACCTATAAGTTCCGTTTAACGGTTAAAGATCAGGAGCACAGCGCTTATGCGGAGACGACTGTTTCTGTTATTAATGCGGCACAGCCAATTGCACCAACGTTAGTCTTGTCACCAAGCTGGCAGGTACAAAGCGGCAGTCAGGTAGTCATTACTGCAACGGCTTCCGACCCTGATAGTACCAGTGCGCAGCTAAACTGGAACTGGACTATTCCAGGCGAACTGACTCAGGTTACCGGACAAGGTACCAATACGTTGACTATCACTGCACCATCAGTGACTGCGGCTAAGGGGTATCAACTGGCGGTACGGGTTGTGGATCAAAATAATCTGAGCGCAACGGCAAATACCACGTTACAGATTAATCCAAAAGCTGAACCTACACCTACACCTACACCATCGGGGGATTATCAATATGCCTATCCGAAAGATATCAGCAAATATAAAGCTGGAACCCGTGTATTAGGGAAAGATGGCGGCATTTATGAGTGTAAGCCATATCCTTACTCTGGCTGGTGTAGTCAGGCAGCATGGGCTTATGAACCGGGTAAAGGCGTTAACTGGAAAGACGCCTGGGATAAACGTTAACGATTGACTAAGACCAGTTATCGCCAGGGTTGGCGATAACTGGCAAATAGTAAGCCCTGTACCGGAGAGCCCATAATGAAAATCGCAGCTTTCTTTGCATTCATGGCAATCAGCACTACAAGCTATGCAACCTGCTGGGATGAAGCCGCGGGTTACTTCAATATCGATCCCCGGTTGTTAAATGCCATTGCACAAGTTGAGTCGGGTATGAAGGCCGATGCCTATAATTCCAATAACAATGGAAGTTATGATGTTGGCTTGATGCAAATTAACAGTTCTCATTTTTCGCGTCTGAAGAAACTGGGTGTTGATGAGCATGTGCTGGTGAACGATCCCTGTATTTCTGTATTGGTCGGTGCTTCCATTTTGTCAGAAATGATTGGTCAGTATGGTTACACCTGGGAAGCGGTAGGCGCTTACAATGCCGGAATGGGTGAAAAACGTCACGATCTAAGAATGAAATATGCTTATCGGGTGTGGCAACGTTACCAGAAGCTAAAAGAAAGGTAATGGATAAGTCCGATAGTGTTTAAAAACGTTCTGGCAGCTTGCCTACGTACTGTAATTTCCCATTTTCAATTTTGATATATCCGCCTTGTTTTAGGGCAGACAAGATATTCATAATACGGCTGCGGGAAAAGTTGGTGCGTTCCTGAATGTAGGTGTAGGCACTGGTATTTTGACGTATCTCTTCAGACTCTTGCATTAGTTTTAGCAGGTGCAGGCATATTGATTCGTAAATAGTTATTCCCGATAGATGAGCCTCTCTCTCCCCCAAACTTTGAATAAAGAAAGCCTGTAAATAAATTAAATGTATCAGTAAGTCCTGTTGTTGAATAATTTCCAGTGCCAGCGTTATGGGTATTAATCCTAATTTAGCGTCTGTTTCTGTACGTAAAAAAAACTCACTTTGACTAATGCCCAAAGAGCCGAGACCTATTATTGCCGGAGCGTAAGTATTGGTTACTACCAGGCCATCCTTATTCCGACATACTGTAGCGCTACCTTCCGTTAACAACATACACAGTGGTTCACTCTGATTAATCAGTTGGATATTTCGATACTGTTTATAGGATTTAAAGGTAGCGAGTGGCATTAAAACTTCCATTAACTTATTAATATGTTCAGTCGGTTTACCTTCAAATGTTTGAAGATCGGCCATTCTGCTATTATCCGAACTCATTTTATGCCCTGTTTGCTTATGCTTATGATTAATTTAAGCATAAGCAACAAATAGCAAATTTCACAGGAAACCGACCTGAAAAGTCACCATTTTTAGCCAGCATAGGAATTCTTTATTGTTGTGCGGAGTGATGATTGTTAAGTTTCAGCTTTTTATCAGTGAGTTAACGGCGGTGTATCATTGAAAAAAGCATCATAACGGATATTGATGTCCGTTATGATGCTTTTATAAGTATTGAATTAAATGATGCCAATACCAGGTTGGGAATTATTTAACGTATTGAAATACAGTAATAACCTGTTTTACGCCGCTGACTTCGCTGGCAACTTTCGCCGCTTCTTTACCCTGGGCTTCAGTCACCAGGCCTAACAGGAAGACCTCACCATTTTCAGTAACCACTTTCACATTGCTGGATTTTACTTTATCACTGGTCAGAAGCTGTGAGCGGATTTTAGTGGTGATCCAGCTATCGCTTGAAGCGGTACCAATTTCAACCGGTTTACCTTCACGAACTGCGTTATGAACTTCCTGGGCCCCGTCCACACCTACAGCAATATTTTTTGCGCGTTCAGCCAGCTCTGCTTTTGGGGTCTGGCCGGTTAACAAAACGCTACCGTGGTAGGCGGTAGTGACAATACGGGCTTCTTGTTTAATTTCTTGATCTTTCGCAATAGCGTTACTGACACGGGCTTCTAGTGTTACATCATCTACCTGTGTGCCGACTGTACGTGGATCGGTAGCGGTTTTAGTGGCTACTGCTGCGCTACCGGCAACCACAGCCACACAGCCGCTTAGCATGGTAGTACTCAGTAACATAGCCAACACAGTAAGGTTACGGATTTTCATTCAAAAAGCTCCTTCAGTCATCCTGGTGAGGGAATAGGGTGTAATCAATAAGATCGCAAAGACAATTGATAATTAGCATATGCATTTCTTGTATTCGGGCTGCCCGATGAGAGGGAATACGTATTTCAACATCCTGCAGGCCCAGTAAACCAGCCAGTTCACCGCCGTCAGAGCCCGTCAGAGCGATAATAGTCATATCCCGGGTTACTGCGGCTTCAACTGCTTTGATGATATCCCGGCTGTTACCACGGCTTGAAATCGCCACTAAAATATCACCGGCTTGTCCCAGCGCTCGTACCTGTTTAGCATAACCTTCATCTTTCATGCCACCATTATTAATAGCGGTAAGGGTGATGGTGTCTGCGCTCAGGGCCAAAGCAGGTAAGCTGGGACGTTCAGCCTCAAAACGATGGATTAGTGTGGCAGCAAAATGTTGAGCATTAGCGGCGGAAGCACCATTGCCACAGGTCAGCACTTTGTTTCCATTTAGTAACGACTGAACGATACTCATCGCCGCGCGGGATATGGAGTCTGGCAGGGCTTCTGCCGCTGCTATTTGTGTTTGGATGCTTTCGGTAAAACAGCCTTTAATTCTTTCTAACATAGTATGAGTTCTGCTTTTGTTTTGCTTGTTAGGCCGAAGAGGTCGCTAAGTGTCACCATCGGCATTGAACGCGTTCGGCAACCATTGTAACTGATTACCGGTAATGGCTAAAACATCGAACCGACAGTTTGTTGTTTCCAGACATAATTGATGTTGTGCTAACCAGCGGGAAGCAGCATAAAGCAAACGTTGCCGTTTATGCCAGGTAATAGAGTCGGTGGCGTGACCAAAGTGTGAATTCTGCCGATAACGTACTTCTACAAATACCAGAATATCACCGTCCTGCATAATCAAGTCCAGCTCACCACCGCGAAACTTAACGTTAGCAGTGACAAAGTGCAAACCTGAACGCTCAAGATGGCGACGCGCTATGGCTTCATAGCGCGTACCAACCTGATAGTGGGTTATTTTACCGGGACCAGCTGTCCCTGACGGTATTGTATCCATGGTAATTGACGGTGAACCACGCAGTTATTGTCTGCACTGAGTATGCCTGTGGAACCCGAAAGTTTGAAGTCAGGTAACTGACTAATTTCTGAGAAGTGGTTCGCAAGTTCCCAAGCATCTGCTCCCATACCGTAAAGGCGAGCCAGGGTATAGTCGCTACTATATTTACTTGCACCTTGGGAAATTGCCGGAGAAAGCCCAACCAGCATTGGAATTTCACTGAACTGAAGACCTTCCATCTCAAAGCGGAAATCCGGGCCGGCACTTGCCTGATAGCTACGAGAGCTGGCGTATAAACCGGCGGATTTAGAGGCTTTAGACATATCCAGCATTGGTTTAATCAACGCCAGTTCTGGTTGTGTTGCCACGATATAGATAGCATCCACCGGGCCACTGATCGTGCCGGTTACACCTGATGAAAGGGTAATTGGCTGACCTTCAGCACTCATACCGCGACCACCACTCAGAGCGTCTCTCAGACCTGTCTGGTTAGAGAAATATTGAACGCGAGCAGAATTACCACCAAACTGACTCCACTGATCGGCAAAGGCACGGGCTACGCGATCGCCGAGATTTCCACGTGGTGCGATAATCAATGGAGAAGTTTTACCCTGAGCATTGATATGGCGAGCGGCATCAGCGGCTTCATCTTCTGGTGACAGAGCGAAATAGCAAATATTTGGACGATCTGACAGCTTCTCTGGTTGATTCAGCGCCAGCATATTTAGCGTTGACGGTGACTGAGCCAGCTTTTCTACCTCAGTTTTGATTAATGGCCCAACGATAACTGATGCGCCGTCTTGTTCGGCTTGAGCCAGAAGCTCTTCTACAGGTTTACTGCCGGTATCGTAAACTTTGACCTGTGTACCAGCACCTGTAGTACTCAGTGATTTCGCCGTGTTAAAACCTTCCTGAATTGCCGGGCTGAACTTGCTGCCTGAGCCGGTCAGCGGTAGCAATAGCGCGATATTAGTAGCTGAAGTGTCAGCTTTTTGGAAACCTAATGCGCGAGCCAGTGGCGCAGGTAACATTTTAGATGCCGGGTGGCGACTGTAACGACTCTGCCAATCCTTAACCGCAGACTGAAGCATGCTGTTGTCTGCTTTATTGTTCTGGTAGGTTTGCAGCAATTCAAGCCACTCGCTGAGCGTATTTTCATTCGCATCAACATTCAGCGCGGTGAGCATTGGCATGGTAAACCGATTTAACAGGTTCCAGGTTTGATCGATAACCTTTTGTTTTTCACCTTCGGTGACCAGAGGCTCCAGATTAATATAGGCGCGTAATTGAGCTACCGGGTCACGGCCCTGATTTGCCTGTATTTCTACCCGATAGTAACGGGCTTTCTGTACGTCAGATAAGCCGTTGAGGTTAATGTTTTTTAGCCACTGGAACATACCTTTGCTATCCTGTTGCTTCGCAGCCAGCTCGGCACGTAACAGGAGTCGCTCTTGATCCTGAGCAACAGTCAGCATCTCGGGGAGTTCTTGTAGTATATTCAGCGCCTGTTTGGTGTCATTTTCCATAATCAGCGCGCGAATGGCTAACAGCTTCCAGTTTATCTGAGCATCGCCGTTGCTTTCGGCGGCGAGTTGCAAGTAGTGCGCTGATGGTTGAGTCAGTTCACCCTGAATACTGTTCTGTGAGTTATTTAAACTTTGGCATCCTACCAAAAACAGCGTAGCCAGTACTACTGGCAGAGCCTGGCTTGCCTTAGTACGAAGGTATGTAGTTAAACGCATGCTGTATCCAATTTATTTATAATCTTGAGATCGTTAATATTAAACGGCCACCCGGATGAAACCATGAGTCAACACAATCAAGTCGCTATTCTATCCTCGACCCTTTATGTGGTGCCCACTCCCATCGGTAACCTTGGCGATATTACTCAAAGAGCGCTGGACGTACTGGGTAGTGTCTCCCTTATTGCGGCAGAGGATACCCGACACACTGGTCTGCTATTACAGCATTTTGCCATTAATGCACAACTTTTTGCACTGCACGATCACAATGAGCAATCTAAGGCAGACATTTTAATCACAAAATTGAAAGATGGACACAGTATAGCGCTTGTTTCTGATGCTGGTACGCCATTAATTAACGATCCGGGCTACCATTTAGTACGTCGTTGTAGGGAAGAAAATATCCGGGTTATCCCGCTGCCCGGGGCTTGCGCGGCGATTACAGCCATGTCGGCGGCGGGCCTTCCTTCCGATCGTTTTTGTTATGAAGGTTTTTTACCGGCTAAAACTAAAGCGCGTTGTGATGTGTTGCGTGATTTGGAAAATGAACCCAGAACACTGATCTTCTACGAGTCGACACATCGCTTGCTGGATAGCCTGCAGGACATGATCACCGTTTGGGGGCCACAGCGCTATGTGGTATTAGCTCGGGAATTAACCAAAACCTGGGAAAATATTTATGGCGCACCGGTGGGTGAATTGCTGGCTTGGGTGAAAGAAGATGAAGTGCGCCGTAAAGGTGAGATGGTATTAATTGTTGAAGGTTATAAAGCAGAAAACGAAAGTGAGCTTTCTGCTGAATCACTGCGTACGCTGGCACTGTTGCAGAAAGAATTACCGTTGAAAAAGGCCGCGGCTTTGGCGGCTGAAATTCATGGTGTAAAGAAAAATGCGTTATATCGCTACGCGCTGGATCAACAGCAGGGCAAAGAGGAAGACGAGTAGTTTTTGCTAGTTACCAGCAGGAATTGATCAAACCGTGTTGGTTTGCGTTCTGGCTTATTGTGGCTATCACGGGTATACTCCGCGCCGGAGTCGGCCAGACAGTCGCCGTTTCACCGTAGTCCCTTTGGGGAGACGGGTGGAAGGGAGGAAAGTCCGGGCTCCATAGGGCAGGGTGCCAGGTAACGCCTGGGAGGCGCAAGCCTACGACCAGTGCAACAGAGAGCAAACCGCCGATGGCCCACGCAAGTGGGATCAGGTAAGGGTGAAAGGGTGCGGTAAGAGCGCACCGCGCGGCTGGCAACAGACCGTGGCACGGTAAACTCCACCCGGAGCAAGGCCAAATAGGGGTTCACATGGTACGGCCCGTACTGAACCCGGGTAGGCTGCTTGAGCCAGTGAGCGATTGCTGGCCTAGATGAATGACTGTCCACGACAGAACCCGGCTTAACGGCCGACTCCAATATCTTATATAAAGGCGCTTTATTTTAAATAAAGCGCCTTTTTCTTTTGCTTAATTAGGGATTATTCGAAATTACCAAAATCGATACCAGGGTTTTTGGTGAGGTTTCTTGAGAGGTAAAACACGATGTATCTCGTTGCTTTGAGCATCTGCCACAATGATATTGAGTGCAAGTGCCGTTTCAATGATAAAGGGGAGCACTTCCTCAACGCGTGAGAACGAAATAGCCAGCATCCCCATTTCATGACCGAAATTATTGATCATTGGCCCATCAGCCCACGGGCAATCATCGACTTCATCATCGCTACAGTCACATAAGCAGGAATAGCGAGCGGTTAATTTTTTATGCAGTTCCAGAAGAGCAGAGGATTTTTCTCTTTCATCATCATAATATTCCTCTCTGAGCTGGAAGATTTTCACCCAAGCCTGTTTGTCAGAATCGGGTAGCGGAACGCAGATCAGTTCGACGGTATAACTCATTTAAATAACCTCCATTGTCTTGAGTCGATAGCATGGCTCAGAATTAGTGAGTTGCTCCGATAAGTACATATCCAACATCTTCTATTAGCTTTTGCCCTTGTGAGCTGAGGAACCAGTCCATTAGTTTTTGAGTATTTGCCGTGGGTTGACGGGCAGTAACCATATAAACGCTAACGCTAAACGGATAACTGCCATTGCGAATATTTTCCGCCGTTGGCGCAATACCGTTAACCGATAATAGTTGTAGCCGATCGTTATGATTCATCTGGCTGGCGTAATAACGAAATGAATAACCGAGAGCATTGGTCGTGTTTTGATAATTCGCTACCCGACGAATAATGCCGCCCATCCCTTGTGCCATCTCCGACTCCAGCGGTTTGCGCATGACGGTATCTTGCATCACTTTGGCCAGCATGGTGGTTTGACTACCGGAACCCTCCGGTCGTTGGTAAGGGATAATATTGATATTTTGACCACCGACCGCCTGCCAGTTAGTTATCTGACCAGAATAGATAGCGCGTATTTGCTCAACGGATAAATTCTTCACGGGGTTATCTTTATGAGCGATAAATACGAAAGCCTCCCGCGCAAAAGGAATCATAGTTAGCGTCAGGCCATTTTCTGCGGCCAGTTTCTTTTGCTGTTCTGATGGCTGGGCAACAAAAATTAAGTCAGTTTCACCGGCAATCAGAGCTTTGTATGCTTCCGGAGTACGACGGCTGCTGATATAAGGGGCCACTGAACTCTCATCCAATCCTTTATACAGCGCCTGAACTGCTGATGCGTAAACCGGATAGGCGGCAGTAGCACCATCAATTCGCGGCCAGTCTTTGTCGATAGCTATTGTGGCTGGTAAAGAAAGAGGTGTAAGCCGATTATCTTTGGTTTTAAACGGTGCATAGTCCCACAGGCTAATGGTTTCGTTAATGGTAATTTCACGGTTTTCTGTGACTAAATGGGTTTCACGCTGATAGCCCTGAAAGGCGATAATAACCAGCAATACACCACATAAACTCAAAACAGGTAATCGGCCCCGGACGATTGTCGTCACTCTGCCCGATTTTTTTGCGCCAATGGCAAGACCTGAAGCAAAGCTGATATAGCAAACTACAGGCGTCAGAAACAGTATCCACAGGCTTCCGCTGAAAAAAGCAATAATGTTTGTTGCCATAAAGGGGATGAATAGAATCATCAAATCGCCAAATAGCAGATGAGTAAAATCGCCTTTGCTGATAGCCATGACAATAGCCCAGGTTAATAGACAGTATATTAACGGAGCTAATACGGGCAGATAACGAGGCAGAAAGCTGGTTGGTAAATTCTTTTTCCGCGCCCACCAAAATCCTGGCAGAAAAATAACCAGTGACGCGAGAGCAATAACAATCAGAAAATTCGGAATCAACATGCTGATTGCAATGCTCGCTGCCTGAATCAGAACTGGTAGCCCAATCAGGGTAAGTAATAAGGTTTCTATGATATAGCGTTTATTACTGACAGGTTTTTCCTGGTTGCTCATGAGGGACTTCCGTGTGGTGGTTTTGGGGATATTAACATTTAACCATATTGAATCACCTGGCGATGAAGTGCAAATTCCTCCCCATTCTCAAACTTCTGCGAACCATCCCCATAATCCAACATATTGAGCAGTAAGCATGTTGACCGGTTTGCGGTACAACTATACCGTGTGTTTGTTAACCGCTTTTTATGGGTTGGCTTAAAAAGCGAAACCCCGCAGTGCTAGGAACACATACGGGGTCTCTGACCACAACGTTATACAAGGTAACTATCATGGCTATTAAGAAGCATACCCAAACTCACTCTGAATTTATACCTCACCCTCGATCCAGTTTCAGATCCGGATCGGAAAAACGATCCTCTGTTTCAGTAGATTATGCAGAAGCAGGAGGGCGCTATCATGCTTAATCTGATCGATTCTGCCCCCAACGATCCTCTGGAACTGGCGGAACAGTGTCTGGCGCTTGCCAGCGCGGTGCTCAAGGTTAATGAAGCATCAGTAAAGGAATCTTTGCAGTTTATTTTGCATGAAAAGATGGAGGCATTATTCCGAATGCTTTATAGCGCGGAAGGGGAGATAAATCAGCAGATTGAACCCTGAGTAATCACGTTATGCAAATGGCCAGAGGTTATCTGGCCATCATTGATTATCAATCTATAGATTGATATTTTCTGTATCACATCTTTTTGTTTTATATTATGTTTCTCTTTATGGGAAATGATTTCAGGGAAGGGACAGGATTTCATGTTAGCCAGACAAATAGCGACAGGCATGATTAAATTTTACCAACAGCGAATTTCACCCCATAAGGGCTTCTGTTGTGCCTATCGTTATATGACCGGCAAAGATTCTTGTTCAGGCTATGCACTAAAAGTGGTGCAACGTTGTGGCGTATTGGCTTTATTCAGTGCCATGCCGCGCCAGTTTATGCGCTGTCGTCAGGCTAACCTGCAATACATTTCAGGCATGGGAAATTGCACCGAAGAGCAAAATAAGCCAAATAAACCGAAGAAGCAGAGTCAATGCGGCCAGGGCTGTGGTGGGGTTAGTGAATGCATGGAGTCAGTGGGAAACATTGGCAAGTGTGATTGTGGTGGAGATGTAAGTTTGAGAAGGATTTTAGCCGCATTATTCAGGCGTTAGTTAGCGATATATCATCTCAGAGAGTGGATATATCGCTCTGCGTTGAGATAAAAAAACACCGGGATTTCCCCGGTGTTTTTGCATACAAATTGAGTAAATCTGTATCCGACTATGCCCCCATCGGCACATCATGCGCGGTGTTTTTAAGAACCGGCCCGGTATATTTCTCAATTTCCAGTTGAGCCATTTGGCCGCAGTTACCCTGAGCCAGACTGGATGAGCCAATATCAAAGGTCAGGCAGTTAACGTTACCGTTTTTACATAAAGATTTATCTTCACCAGGATCGGCTGGATCGAACCAGGCACCTTCACTGATGCGTACTACGCCGATACGAATATCGTCGCTGACAATCGCACCCACCAGAATTTGCCCACGATCGTTAAATGCCCGAACCAGATCGCCATTTTTAATGCCGCGTTTCTCCGCATCCTGCGGGTTAATCAGAATAGCTTCCCGGTCGGCTACCGCATGCTTCTCACGCAGTGGGGTGTTATCCAACTGGGAATGCAGCCGGTTGGTGGCGTGAGCAGTATTGAGGGATAGCGGATACTTTTCTGCTATCTCGGCTTTATACCACTCGTGCGGAGGCATCCAGCTTGGGTGGCCTTTACAGTCGGCATAATTCATTTTGGCGATAGTATCGGAGAAGATCTCGATCTTACCGGATGGTGTACCCAGAGGATTCAACAGTGGGTTTTCCCGGAAATCGGCAAAACGCACCCATTGGGTATTGGCTTCCGGCACCGGGAAACGTACATAGTTATTGGATGCCCAAAACATATCAAACGGCGGCAAAGCCACTTTGGCATTACGGGCTTGCAGTTTCATGTCGTCATACATACCTTTCAGCCATTGGGTTTCGTCTTTCCCTTCGGTAAAGGCATCGTGTACTCCCAGACGATCGGCTAAACCGGCAAAAATATCGAAGTCATTACGTGATTCGAACTGTGGCGGTACGCATTGGTGCATTGGGAACACGTACAGTTGAGAGTAATCGCCTCCCATCTCCAGATCGTTACGCTCATAGCTGGTGGTTACCGGAAATACGATATCTGCATGTTTTGCGGTAGCCGTCCAGTAAGGTTCATTTACTACGACGGTTTCTGCATGGCTGTATGCCTTGCGCAGATTATTGGTGTCCTGATGCTGATGGAATGGGTTACCGCCGGAAACGTAGATCATTTTTACGTCCGGGTAGGTCACTTTATTACCATTAAAATCAACGGTTTTACCAGGACTGGTTAAGCACTCGGCAATACGCGCCACCGGAATAGGTGTTGGTGCGTTTTTCGGTGCATTACCCGCAGAGATACCCGCAACAATACCGCCTTTAGCCGTTGGGCTACCGCCGGAAGAGTAGTGATAACTAAAGCCAAAGCCGCCGCCCGGTAGGCCAATTTGCCCCAGCATGGAGGCTACGGTAACCAGCATCCAGTGTGGTTGTTCCCCATGATGCTGGCGCTGTATGCCCCAACCACCCATAATCATGGTGCGATTTTTAGCCATATCACGGGCCAGCTGACGTAAGGTATCCGCTTTAATACCGCAAATAGCTTCAGCCCATTCAGCCGTTTTTTCCTCACCATCGGTTTTGCCCATCAAGTACTGTTCAAACTTATCGAAGCCAACAGTATAAGTTTTAATAAAGTCCGGATTGTGTAATTTCTCTGTCAGGAGCGTATGGGCGATACCTAATAGCATGGCGCTGTCGGTATAAGGGTGAGGCGCAATCCACTCGGCGTTAACAAATTTAGCGCTGTCGTTATGCACTGGATCGATGCTGATAATGCGGGTGCCTTTCTTTTTCAGCGCTTCAAATCCGGTTTGACCGTAGTGATCCGGCACGTTCCAGCTGTTTTTCAGAGTCACCATTGGATTACAACCCCACATCACAACCAGCTGGGTGTTTTCAATGACATTTGGCCATGCGGTTTGCTGTTCATACACTTCCATTGAACCAACCACGTGGGTCATGATCACCTGTGCTGCGCCGGTTGAGTAGTCACCGGCATAGCCAAGAAAACCGCCGCTCAGGTTCATCAGGCGCTGTAGTAAGGTGCGGGAGTTGTGGAGCATGCCGACGCTTTTCCAGCCGTAAGAACCGGCATAGATTGACTGTGGACCGAACTCTTTTTGCAGGCGAGCGATTTGTCCACTGACTAAATCCAGCGCTTTGTCCCAGCTAACCCGTACCCATTCATCATTGCCACGCAGTTCAGGATGACTCCCCGGACCATGTTCCAGCCAGCTTTTACGCACCATTGGATATTTGATGCGGTTTTTGGCATGAACCTGATAAGGCGCCATAGTAACCAGTTCATTAGGATAAGGATCATCACTCACCGGTTGAACACCTACCATTTTGCCGTTTTCTACAATGGCTTCAAATGCGCCCCAATGGGCTGCGGTGAGAATACCTTTTTGTGCCTGACGCAGAGCCACAAACTGCGGTAATGCCTGACTGATGGCTTCTGCCAGCGCTGATTTCGGCCACAGGCCGCTCAGCAACGGTACTGCCGCCATAGCACTGGTACCCAGTAAAAAACGGCGGCGGCTTAGTTTCAGCGGCTGTTGTTCAAACACGGACAGCTCATCAATGCTGCGATCTTCAGAATCATATTTTTTCATTTCTGTTATTCCTTAAGATTTAGCAGGTTGAGCGCTTTGCATATCGCTGGCGTGTTTCTGAACGTATTGAGTCAACAGGCGTAGCTGCTCCTCGGTCAGAGAAGTTCTCGGTGCCATGCCTTTGACCACCCCAATCCACTGGTTAGCATTAAAGCGATCGAGAGCGGTTAAACCGTGGCAGCCGGTACAGTTAGTGGACATCATGGTAGAAGCGTACTGCCAGATTTTTTCCTGATCGTCGATCAGCTGGTTTTTCGCCACCCATACCTGAATGCCTGCCTGATGCCATACCAGACCGGTCTCCGGATCGGTTACAGTGCTTTGTGTTTTTAGTGTGGTGCGGGCTTCATCACCCAACAGTACGCTAAGGATGCGTTTACCCTCTGCGGCATACAGCACTTCGTTCACCCCGTCTTGCTGCCAGCCGGTGACGTTAACCAGCACGCGATCCCCATCGCGTTTGACCACAGTCACTTCGGTGGAAGGCATCAGGTTACCGGCATTATGCTGTTCACCCGGTTGTAAGTAGAAAGGTTGGGTACCAATGGTATAAAGCTTAGTGGCGCTTTCCGGTGTTTTAGCGGCAGCGTCAGACAGTTCGGATGCACCCGCGGCAGCAAGAGAACTCATATCCGGCAGGATATGGGCAACCCCTTTATGGCAACTGATACAGGTTTGTCCTTCTTTAATAGCGACCGGGTGCTGCATGCGGGCTTCCGGCGTTTGGGCAATGATATCCATGGCCTCAAAACTATGGCAGGAGCGGCAGGTGGCTGAGTTATTAGCTTCAAACTCTTTCCAGACCTTTTGGGCCATCTCCAGTTTATGGGCATTATATTTTTCTGGCGTATCGATCTTTCCGGTCATTTCACCGTAAACATCTTTTAAGGCTGCGACTTTGGTCAGAAGGTAATCGACCGGTTGATGAGGAACGTGACAGTCAGAACATTCAGCCCGAATACCTTTGGTATTCTGAAAGTGTACGCTGCCCTGATATTCTGCCAGTGGCTGCTGCATGGTATGACAGGATACGCAAAATGCGGTATCGCTGGTTTTATGCATCACGTACGCTGAGCCGCCCAATAAAACCGCACCCAGAATAATGCCTATGATTAATATCCATAGCACACTCCATTTGCGGCGCTTAGCCGATGGATCGTTTGTATTTTTCATTGCTCGCCTGCTTTTTTGATTATGTCTTAATAAAAGAGAAATTATCCGGGTCTCACCACCTCAGAAATTACGGAAAGGGAAACGAAATAGCTCTCCGATAAGCTAAAGTGTAGACCATAATTTTCGAAGGGAATTGGCGTGACAGCCCCATTGTGTGGGGGATGGAGAGAAAACAGGCAATTTCAATATTAAGCGGATAAAAAAACAGCAAAAACTTGAAAAAAACAGCGAGAATCGATGAGAAAATAAATAGCCGCCATGCCATTACGTATGGCGGCTATAAACGAGGAGTCAGGATTGCTTAACCACTTTATTAATACTGCCTTTGTAACCGGTCTTATCAACAGATTTCAGCAATTCATCAGTATTAAATCCTTCCGGTACAAGCACTTCAGCCTGCTGAGTTTTCAGTGAGGCTTTAGCCTTAATCACCCCATCAGTTTTACGCAGCGCCTGATTAACTGAAGAGACGCAAAGCGGGCAGGTCATGCCTTTTACATCAATGGTCACCTGAATATTTTCGGCCCAAATCAAAGGGGAAAACAAAAACAGGGCCAGAAACATTAAGCGTTTCATTCCAATACCTCCAGTAACCACGGTAAAACAAAGGGATAAAGCTGAAAGGCCAGTACGATGGGTACGGCAATCCAGTACATACATAACATCTGAAAACGGCTAATAGAGCCACTACAAAACGGCTTGCGGGAAAAATAGAGCCGCCAGAACCCCATAACGATTAGCACGGTTGAAACCGCAATCATCGGGAACTGTAACCAGCCCAACTTTTCAATACCCGATAGTCCGGCAGCGGAAACGCCAAACACCAGATAAATTAATGGCCCAATACAACACAGGCTTGAGGCCACCGCGGCAGCAATCGCCGCCGCCAGCGTGGCCAGAAAACCCTTAGCGTTGCTCTTTTGACTGGTAGTCATAAGCAAAGACTTTTGGCTCATAGTAGTTTAACGGGTCACCATCGACTTCCGCATACGGATAGCCAAAGTTATTAATCGGAGCTTGTTCTGCTTCCGGAGATAAATCGAAGTCGCGGCCATAGTTAAAGCCAACCCAGTTCATTTCCCAGTTGCCAAACAGGTAATCATTGACGGCCTGAACAGCAGGATCACTATGTTCTTTTTTCTCTGTCAGGCGCATTTTGGTAACGTCTGCCGGGTCGGCCGGTAACCAACCATAGCCCGCCAGATAGAACATTGCCCGGCAGTGCTGACCACCGCTGATTTTAGCTACGCCGCTTTCGTCAGCGCTGCCGAATGCCGTTTTGGAATATTTATCCAGTTTGATGGATTTGCCTAAACGAATACCAAACATTTCACGGGCAGGAATGCCTGCAGCACGAGCCAGAGCAACAAATACGGAGTTGATATCGGTACATTTACCACCTAACTTACCGCTTTCCAGAATAGTTGCCACATCACCAGTACCACAACCAATAACGCTGTTATCGCGGAACATATTGGCGCTAACCCACAGATAGATCAGATGGGCCTTTTTCAGTGGATCGGTTTCAGAACCGACAATTTTATCGGAAGTTTGCTTAACAATGCCGGTAGTTGGCATGTGTTTGGTAGATTTCAGATAGTGCCCGACATCCACCGGATAACGGATCTCTTTTGGTGCACGATAGGTTTTCAGATCGCCAGTTTTCATCGGTTCCCAGTCAAGGGTTTCGATATCCATCTCGACGGTCATTTCCATTTTACTTTTGGCATCAGGCCAGGTCGCAAACAGGGTTTTAGCTCCGTAGCTGTTGTCCGCAGTGATCCAGGCGTCTTTGTAGTTGCCTTTAAAGGTTATTTTACGCAACTGTTGAAAGTGGGTATCTTCCGGCACCGGGATCCAGACTTTTACTACGCCTTCAGACCCTTCCGGAGCAATCACGTTATAGGTCTGAGTCATAGTAAAACGACGGCGACCTTCACTGGCGCACTGTTCTGTTGAGGGCGTTGCGGTGGTAGTAGAGGCCATAACCGGAG
This sequence comes from Limnobaculum xujianqingii, assembly GCF_013394855.1. NCBI lineage: Bacteria > Pseudomonadati > Pseudomonadota > Gammaproteobacteria > Enterobacterales > Budviciaceae > Limnobaculum > Limnobaculum xujianqingii. The sequence goes on from NZ_JABMLK010000002.1 coordinate 1,644,569, forward strand.
TAATCAGTCCCGCAGTGGATAAGATAGCTGCACTTTTAAGAAAATTGCGTCTTTCCATTATTCGATAACCTTATATGTATGTGATGTAGTGCCTGAAAGAGAACATGTCGTCAGACCTGACGCGGTGTTGCATTATGAATTGTAGCAAATCAGTCTACAAGGTTTGTTCTGTAGCAAATTATGAGAAGGTCTGGTTAATATTTCATCGTCTATTGGTAAAGACAATGATTCATTTCCCCATTTTGTTGTCATAATTAACAAAGACGTTTTAGTCATCTATCTGTCGGGAGCCTGTCTATGAACTGGAAAATGGTCTTCACCCTGTTGTTGGTTGGCGTGCTTTCCGGCTGCGCCCATACGGAATATGTTCAGGTCAGTGCAATTAAGGCGAAAGATGTGACAACCCAGTACAAGAAATTTGCCATTGTCTCTGACCACTATCAGTCAGTTAATGACGATCTGAATTTTGCAGAATATGCCCGTCAGGTAGCGGTGGTACTCAATCAGCAAGGTTATATACAGGTGAAAAACCAGCAGGATGCTGAAGCGCTGATTTCCCTGAGCTATCGGGTTAGTGAACCACAGGTTCATACTGAGATTGTGAATACTCCTGTGTATCCACGAGTCGGACCGTTTTATGGTTCCCGTTTTGGTTATTACCCTTATCCAATGCTGGGATATCCGGCTTATGAACCCATGGTTTATCAATCCATTGTGTACAGAAAGCTAATCCGTTTACAGTCCATTGATGCGGGCATTTATCGTAAAGATAAAACGGTAAAACCACTGTGGGACGTATTAATTGTCAGTAATAACGATAACGGTGATTTACGCTATATGTTCCCGTATATGCTGGTGGCAGCGGAACCCTATATTGGTCAGGATTCCCAACATAGCGTAACCGTATCAGTGGATGAACAGGATCCGGCAGTGCTTAATTTGAAGGCGATTAAGTAGATTAAATATCATATGGAGAGTCCCCAAAACGCTGAATAGCCTATTTGGGGAACTCTTCGCACCGACTGGTATTACGGTTTTTTGTGCGAGCGGTGTCTCATGTGGGTAATAAAGCGTCGCAGGTGACCATCTCTTAGCGCACCCACCAGCCAGCCCAACGTGGCATAACTGGCACCCAGCACTAATAGCATCACTACGTCTCCCCCCACTTCGGTAATGGAAAGTCCCATCTGATTCACACTGGCTATGGCATTGGTTGCCCAGGTCGATGGCAGAAGATGGGTAATAAACCATACCCATTTGGGCATCAACTGCAATGGCCAGATAGTGCCGGAAATATAGAATACCGGCGTAGTGACCATGGCTAACGTCAGGTAAATCAGCTCAACGCTACGTAAGCATTCGGTAATCAGCTTGGCAAAACCTAAAGTCGCCAGAATAAACGGGAAGGTAAGCAACAGGATCTCGGGTATGCTGGCGGTCTGTCGATACCCCAACAGCATTGGCCAGACCACAAACAGAATCACCGATAAAAATAGCCAGATAGGGATTAACGCCGACAGGCAGCCCAAATAGACCGGCAGCGGTGGTTTTCCCTGCGGCAGGGTATGCAACACAATACTGGTGCGTGTACCGGCAATCAACAGCGTGTGCTGTAACAGCATCACCATCAGGCCGGGGAAGGTAATAGCCGCAAAACTGATACCGGGGTTAAATAAATCGATACTCTGGGCGTTGATCGGCGAGAGAATGCGCTGAATCTGAACCGGGGTAAACCCATTGTTCATCAGGATCTCACTGTTATAAGAGAGGGTCATGGCGCGATAGGCGCTGATGACATCCTGCTCTATCTGGCCGTTAGCCAGCCGGTTGGTGGCATCGCCATAAGCAGGAATAGTAACGTTCTCTCCATGCAGGATGCGTTTTTCCATATTGTGCGGCAGCACCACCACGGCAAATAGCTTACGGGCGGCTAAATCTTGTTGTGCCTCTTCTGTGTTGCTGTAACTTCGCACTGCAATTTTAGAGCTGGCATCCAGACTGCGGGTAACCATGCGGCTGGCGGAACTGTGGTCCAGATCGACCACCGCTACCGGTAGATCCCAAACCGAATGGTTAACATAGACCAGGCTCATAACGCACAGTGAAAACAGCAACAGCATCCACATAGGTTTTTCCAGCATGCGGTTCATGATCATCATAAAGCCGCGGAAATAGGCTTTTATCATTATCGAATGTCCCCGCCCTGTAGGCGCTTAGGTAAGCGTTTTCTTACCAAAAAAGCAGTAATAAGTGGATAAACCAGTAACAGTACACAAACATACACCAGTGATGATGCCGGAACTCCACGTAAGAATACGTCAAACAGGGCATACAGAGCATGGGTCAGTGGTTCAATATTGGCAATGATTTGGGCTATGAGCGGCATCGACAGTTCAGGTACTGCGGTACCTGAGTAGGTCATGGCGATACCCACCAGTAAACCAATTAACGTATAGGCAGTAATAATATCTTTGGTGAAGGTAAACAGCAGCAGGCCAATACTTTGCGCCGCCATAATATAGAAAAATCCAATAGCCAGCATAAACAGCGGATTACCATTAATTTGGGCACCGGAATAGGTGACCAGAGCGGCAAGCTCAACCATCAGTAACAGGGTGTAGATAATGGTGTAAGGGGCCAGCTTGCCTATTAACGCCAGACTGAAAGGACGGGCATTTAGCAGGACTTTACGTCGACTTAAAACATAGATAGTACAGGTGACCACAAACAGCTGGAGAATATGAATAGTTGCTGCAAATAGCTGATAGTAAATAAAATTACCGCTGGCGTTAAACAGGCTTTCATAAGAAAGGCTGACCTGTGCCAGCGGTGGTAACGGGCGGCCAATTCCTGCCGCAATAATTTGTGAATAGGTTTGATTCAGCTCCGCTGTCAGGCCGGGAAAGTCCTGAGTAGAGTAAAGACCCGCACCATAATACAGGCCATTATAGTAAAGCGCCGGAGTTGGTTGACGGGCGGCTAATACGTCCGCTTCAAAATTATGGGGAATGTACAACAAAGCGTAAATCTTAGCTGAACGCAGAGCCACCAGCGCTTGTTGCAGGTCGTTATACTGGGTTATTTGGGCATGGGAACCTGCATCCAGATCGCGAATGATTCGTCTGGACAGAGTACTGTGGTCGTTATCTACCGCAGCAACCGGTAACTCCAGCATGGTTCCGGCGGAGAAGTTGGCGCTGATAACCGTAAACAGTAGCAGAGGAAAGATCCACGTTAACCAGTGGAGCACAATGCTACGGGAACCGGCTTTGGCTTCTACGTTAAATGAGCGGTTAAAGCAGCGCCAGCCAGCCTTTAATCTTCCCATTTCCATAATGCGCTCATCCCCGGACGCAGCCCTTCAATCGGTTTAACCGGATAGAGCCGCACTTCGAAAGTTTTTAAATCAAAATCGCCGGTCGCGCGGGTGGCCCGTTTGGTCGCGAAATCGCCCATTGGTGAAATAAAACGTACTTCTGCTTCAATCTGTTGATTTTTTAACGCAGGTACCTGCAACATGATTTTGTCGCCCTTACGCACGTGAGCCAAAATATCTTCGCGCAGGTTATAGACGAAATAAGCATCCGGCAGGCGAATGATGGTTAACAGAGGGCTGGCAGCGTTGAGTAATTCCCCTTGTTCTGCGGGAATAGTACCAATTTCGCCGTCTACCGGTGCTTTAACCTGCAGGTCATCCTGTTGAACTTTTATCTGCGTCAGGTTCTCTTCTGCCTGATGAAGCGCAGCCACAAAGGCATCTTTCTGTTCGCTGCGATCGCCATGTTGCGCTTCATCTAACAGCGCACGGGCTGCATTGACTTGATGAAACGCGGTATCTCTGGCTTTGAGTGAAGCGTCCAGCATGGTGGCAGAGACATAGCCCTTAGGTGCCATGCTCTGATTACGGCGATAATCTTTTTCTGCATTTTGATAAACAGCTTCGGCCTGCGCTAACGATGCTTTCAGGTTACGGATACTCTCTTCCCGGGTACCGTGCATTGACTCTTCCAGACGAGCTTTCGCCTGATCTCTGGCGGCCTCCAGCGATTTAACCTGAGCATCCAGTTCCGGACTATCCAGTTTCATTAATAATTGGCCGGCTTTAACGTCGTCGCCGCGTTCAAAATAACGCTCGATCACACGGCCTTTAGCTTTAGAGGTGACTAATACCTCCGGAGCATCTACTTCGCCCTGCAGTAAAATATATTGGTTATGTGCGCGGAATAATATTGCCAACGCAATAACAACAATTATAAACATCAGGGTAATAATCGATTGTTTCTTCATATCAAATATATCGTTGTAATCATCATTTATTTAAAAAACAGATTAACGCCGGGCATCACAAAAAATAGTCTGAAAAATCAGGCTAGTAAAAATGTCATCGGGTCATTGTGCTGCAAAGTGATGCATGAGGCATCGGTTTGATTCTGGCGCCTGTTCTCGGATGGAGTTGGCATTGATATCGTCTCTGCGCGGACTATAAATTCTACCTTAATATGGGCTTCAGACATAATAATCCCTTAGCATAAAGTGCTAAACAGCCCGGTCAGATTGCCGCATACAACAGCTTTATTACCGGGAATATTGAATGATCTTAACCATAACGATCGGCATTATTTATTTTCTGATATTGAGTTATTAACAATAAAAATAGCAGAGCTGATGTTTATTGATAGCCGTTAGTATCGAATAATTTATTCTCTTTATATTGATGTGAGGTATGGCATAAAAAACAGGCAGTAACATTGATTGCTACTGGACGATTATCGATTCGCGGGTTAGTCTGGCACACAATATTGTTAACAACAATCCGGCCAATCATTCAGCGATTATTATGAATAAAGACAGGGCACTAACACTCGAAGCATTAAGGGTTATGGATGCAATTGAACGCCGTCGTAGCTTTGCTGCTGCTGCAGAAGAGCTTGGTCGGGTTCCTTCAGCATTAAGCTATACCATGCAAAAACTGGAGGAAGAGTTGGATGTGGTGCTGTTTGACCGTTCCGGTCATCGCACTAAATTCACTCCGGTTGGTCGTCTGTTGCTGGAACGGGGGCGTATTCTGTTGGAGGCAGCTGATAAACTGACCTCTGATGCTGAGGCATTGTCCCGCGGTTGGGAAACCAATATTAACATTGTTACGGAAGTGCTGGTTCCGGCCTGGAGCCTGTTTCCACTGGTTAACCGCCTGGCTGAAAAATCAGATACCCAAATCGCTATTACTACCGAGGTACTGGCTGGTGCCTGGGAACGTCTGGAACAGGGAAAAGCCGATATTGTGATCGGACCTTCTGATTATCTGCGTCAGTCTTCTGAAATTAACTCGGTTCGCCTGTATAGCGTTACCAGTTTGTATGTGGCTGCGCCGGAGCATCCTATTCATCAGGAACAGAACCCTCTGGATGAAAGCACGCGTCTGAAATATCGCGGTATTGCTATTGCCGATACTGCAAAAGAACGCCCAATTTTGACGGTAAAAGTGTTGGAGAAACAGCATCGTTTAACCGTCAGTTCGCTGGAAGATAAACATAAAGCCCTGCTGGCGGGTTTAGGTATCGCTACTATGCCCGTTGATATGATTCAGGACGATCTGAAAAATGGCAAATTGAAAGTCATTGGTGACGATCCGGGCAGTGAAGTAGAGATCATTATGGCGTGGCGACGGGATCAAATCGGTAAAGCGAAAGCCTGGTTACTGCGTGAAATACCTAAACTGTTTTCAGCCTGACTTTAGTCAATACCAATCTATTCTCTATTCGGTGGCATCATGACCCGTGGTAGTGCTCTGTGGCAAATGCATGCCGCTGCCGTTTTGTTTGGCATTTCCGGTATTTTCGGCAAGTTAATTATCAGCGGTGTTGCCGTATTGGTATTTGGCCGGGCAGTTTTTGCTGTTCTTTCTCTCTCGGTATTACTGATTAAATCTCGCCGCTTGCCCTGGCAGGGGATGACTGCCCAGCGTATTTTTAACCTGTTGGCTATGGGTTTATTGCTGGTTGCTCACTGGGTGACCTTCTTTATCGGTATCAAAGTGGGTGGAGTTGCCGTTGCCACACTGGGCTTTGCCTGTTTCCCTGCGTTCGTGGCATTGCTGGAAAGCGTGCTGTATCGGGAGCAGCTCACTAAAACCGAATATACCCTGATTGGGTTGGTGTCTTTAGGGCTGGTATTGGTTACCCCTGGCTTTGACTTTGCTAATAATGCCACTGAAGGGCTTATTTGGGGAATCTTATCCGGATTTACCTATGCATTACTAACCATTGGTAACCGTAGCGTGGCGGCTAAAATGTCAGGGGTACAGGTTAACTGGTGGGAGAATCTGTCAGTGATGCTGTGCTTACTGCCTTTTGCTGTTGCGGATATTCCACAGGTACCCTGGTTGGATTGGGTATGGATTGCCTGCCTTGGTCTGCTGTGTACCGGGCTTTCTTATAGTTTTTTTATTAATGCTCTGAAGGTGATTAACGCCCGAACCGCCGCCATGATTATTGCACTGGAGCCGGTGTATGCCATTCTGGTGGCCTGGGTTCTGTTTCATGAACAACCAGGACTGAGAATGGTGGCTGGTGGGGCATTGATTATTTTTGCCGTGGCCTGGTCTACCCGACAAAAGTAAGGTGAGTTAAAAGGGTGAAAGCTTGTCACTCGCTTTCACCCTAAAAGCCTTGATGTAGTATGACTAAGCGGTAAATTTTCCGCTGTTATAGTCATTTATCGCCTGTTTAATTTCATCAACGGTATTCATCACAAAAGGACCGTACTGTACCACCGGTTCATTCAGCGGTTTACCCGCCAACAGCATGGCTCGTCCCCCCCAGAATATCCGCTTTTAAGTGCAGCATATCGCCATCGGTCAGAATAGCCGTCTGGTCAAATTGCAGCGCTTCATTTCCTACCTGAATTTCACCTTCAAACAGATAGAGCAGGGCGTTGAGTCCGGCTGGAACCGGAATGTGGACTTCACCATTAGGTTGCAGATGTATATCAGCAATCAACGGTTGGGTAGCATGGGCCTGTACCGGGCTGGTGTAGGTATCTCCATCCAGCGTGAGTGAACCAGCAATCAGAATGATTTGCCCTTCTTCCAACAGCGATATATTGGGCAGTTGCTCCGCATCGAAGTTTTGATAGCTGGGATCTTTCATTTTGTCGACCGCAGGCAGATTGAGCCAAATCTGGAAGCCTCGCATCTCACCATCTACCTGCTGTGGCATTTCAGAGTGAATGATCCCCCGTCCTGCGGTCATCCACTGGATACCGCCGGTTTTCAGTTCACCACGATGGCCTACATGGTCTTTGTGCAGCATATTGCCTTCCAGCATATAGGTAATGGTTTCAAAACCGCGGTGTGGATGGTCAGGGAAACCGGCAATATAGTCTTGCGGATCGTCAGAAAAGAACACATCCATCATTAGATAGGGGTCCATTCTCTGGCTGTCACTTTGGCCTAAGGCGCGTTTGAGGCTAACCCCAGCACCGTCCTGAGTTGCCATCGCCGGAAATACCTGGCGAATAGCTCGATATTGTTGATTACTCATTATGTTCTCCTTACTTATTCACCAAAACGCCGATCGCGATGGTGTGGAGCATTGAGATCCTGTTTTGGCCCGATAGAAATAACTCCAGTCGGGTTAATGGTTTTATGGCTACGATAGTAGTGATTACGAATATGCGAGAAATTAACCGTCTCATGAATGCCAGGCATCTGATAGATATCCCGTAAAAAGCCATATAAATTCGGATAATCACTGATCCTCTGATAGTCGCACTTAAAGTGGGTGACATACACCGGATCGAAGCGAACTAAGGTAGTCCACAGGCGCAGGTCGGCTTCGGTTAACTGGTTACCTGTCAGATAGCGTTGCGCGCTAAGGATCTCTTCCAACTTATCCAGTGCATTGAAAACATTAGCGACTTCTTCACTGTAAGCATCTTGTTGGGTGGCAAAACCTGCTTTATAAACACCATTGTTAACATTTGGATAGATCCAATCGTTTAACCGATCGATCTCTTCACGCAGTGGCTCCGGATAATAATTTGCCGGAGTGGCTCCCAGACTATCGAATGCGCTGTTAAACATACGAATAATCTCCGAGGATTCATTGCTGACAATGGTGTTCTTTTGCTTATCCCACAATACGGGTACCGTTACCCGACCGGTATAGTCAGGAATAGCTTTCAGATAGAGCTGATAAAGATAATCCAGCCCAAAAAGCGTATCGCCGGTAGCAGCTTCAAAATCAGTGGCAAAGGTCCAACCGTGTTCCAGCATCAGGGGATGTACTACTGAAACTGAAATCATTTGCTCTAATCCTTTTAGCTTACGCATCAATAAAGTGCGATGTGCCCAGGGGCAGGCAAGAGAGACATACAGATGATAACGTCTTGCTTCGGCCTTAAAGCCGCCTTCTCCGGTTGGGCCGGGTTGACCATCGGCAGTGACCCAGTGGCGAAACTGAGGGGCGGTTCGTTTGAAATGACCGTTACTTGATTTAGTGTCGTACCAAACATCCTGCCAGATTCCATTAACTAACTGTCCCATTTTTACCTCCGCAGATAAGTTGGTTATAACAGGTATAGCTCAATTTTGAGCGAAAGGCTTTTCCTATATATTTAACTATATGAAAAGATAAAAAATGAAAAGCTGCGCTCTCAAGGCGCAGCTTTTTAATTATTGATGAATTACCATTTTTTGTTTAACAGTCTATCGATACTGAAAGCACCAGGACCGCTTACTGCTAATAAGATATAACCACCAGCAATAGTCAGGTTTTTCATGAACATTAACTGGTTAACGCCTTCAGCAAAGTTGCTGTGGAATATAAAGGCGGTTAACAGTGTGAACAGCGCAGTGAAAATTGCAGTAGTACGGGTCAGTAAACCAAATAACACTGCCAGACCGCCACCCAGTTCCAGTAAAATTGTTAGTGGTAACAGGAATTCAGGAACGCCCATGGCTTGCATATATTGTTGTGTTCCGGCATAAGCATCACCTAACTTACCGTAACCAGCCACAATAAACAGAATTGGCATTAAAATACGGGCGATTAGTAATGCAACGTTATTTAAATTTTTCATTTCTACTCTAACTCCTGAACACAGTTTGATAATGATCTGTTTGCCCGTGATAGTTACGTACAAACATTGTTTTGTTTCGATGTGCTTATCCTAGTTCAGGTGATGGAAACTTGTTAGCGAGAAGAATTGCATAATTAATTCAAAAAATCTGAATGACTGCATATGATTAATGGTTATGATATATAACGGAATTATATATATCATGAAATACACGTATTAATTACTGAGGCAGAAGCTCAGAATTATTGTTGAATTAATCAGCAGTATGAAACAGGAGGGAGAATCCAAATAGAAAAGGTTACTTCGAGTTTAGACTACTTTTGACGAAATTCACGGTACTCCAGATACCGAGAGCACGACGGCTCCACAGTATAAGCTTACGAGGATGGCGTAAACCATATACTATAGCGATACCAACACCGGTAGCAGTAATAATCGGATATTGAGTCAGTGCCAGCCAGCCTTTGTCAAAAGACTGGGTTTGCTCCAGCCAGGCTTGACGACCTTGAGCTAATTCTGAGCGCTGCCGGGTAATACGTTGCAGCAGCAGGTTTTTTTTAAGTTCCCGTTGCTGCTTATTCACTTGTCATCCTCAAGCAGGATATGGTCCAGCTTCAATTGATTACGGGTTTCTTTCAGGAAGGTAGAGCGCTTCGCCCTGACCATAGCCCAAACTCCAGTAATAACAGCCAACAGAAACAGAATTCCGGTAATCAGGGATAGTGCAAGTACCCGGTAGGCGGGATCGATAGCCAGACAAACTAAAATAAACAGGCCCATCAGGCAGAAGCCGGTAAATACCAGCGTCAGACCAACCAGCATCAATAATTGAAGCAGATTGGCCTTCTCTTCTTCCAGCTCTACGGCAACCAGTTCCAGACGGGTTTGCACCATTCGATGCAGTAAAGTAAAGATTCGCTGGATAGTGGCCAGGGCACCCTTGCCGGGGCCCTGAGCGGAGGTGCTATTTGACATGATTAGCGACGAGTTAACAGTACGCCAAGCACCAGACCAACTGCAGCACCGATACCTACGCCAGCCCATGGTTTTTCATGCACATAGGTGTCAGCTTTATCGGCAATCTCTTTGGTTTGATCAACAATTTTGCCTTTGGTTTCGGTCAGGCGGGTACGAGTATCTTTTAGCAGCCCTTCAGCTTTGGCGCGCATTTTGTCCAGTTCAGCTTTAGGTTTATCGCCAGAGGAGTGTAGGATCTCTTCCAACGTATTTGCCAGTGTTTCGAGCTCTTCACGAAGTTGTTCTGAAGTACTTTCTTTTTGCTGTGCCATTGGATCTACTCCTTAAAATATGAGCGAAATGTAATATTAATCATAGACCATTATTCAATGTTATTAAAGGAGAAATCGTGCTTTTTTGTCAGGAAATGCAAAGGAAATAGTCAGAGAGAAGGGGAAATATTTACCCGCGAATCAATAAAATAAAAGCCGAAATGGTGGAACATTTTGGCTTTTATTTTGGCTATCCGGAAAGGATGTAGTGATTAACGATTCTTATTTGGCGTTATGAGCGCGTTTTTTACGCCAGATAACGATAATTGAACCAATCAGACCAGCAACCAGCAGTATGATTGGTAATAGCACCAGACCTTTCATTAATTCGTTTTCATAGCGATCGAAAATCTTGGTGCTGCCCAGCGCATAGCCCAGGCTGGTCAGAATAGCCACCCACAGGAAGCCGCTCATCCAGCTGAAGAACTGAAAGCGCTTGCTGTCCAGACCAGAGACGCCTGCCAGAGTAGGTAGCAGAGTACGAACAAAAGCCAGAAAACGACCGATAAATAGTGCAGCTAAGCCGTGGCGATGGAACAGATTATGGGCACGTTGATGATAATGAGGAGGAATATGAGAAAGCCAGTTTTGCACCAATGACGTATTACCTAACCATCGCCCTTGCAAAAAGCCAATCCAACTGCCGATACTGGCACCTGCGGTAAGGATCACAATTGCCAGCGGATAATTAATTGCGCCTTTAGCGACTAAAACACCCACTAACAGCAACAGGCTATCACCCGGTAAAAATGCAGCGGGAAGAACGCCGTTCTCCAGTAACAGAATCGTGAACAGTATGCCGTATAGCGTCCAGGTAAGGGACGGATTAGACAGCATTGCTATATCGTGGTGCCAGAGCGCTTGCCAGAGCGTGTGTATTACATCCATTTCGTATTCCTAAACATCGGTGTAACCGGAATATATCCCCGGGGATTAAATGGTTTGCTAGAGATCTCTGTTGCTAAAGTAAGGCTGGTATCTGGCGTGTGCCCTGAACATCTACAGACTTCTTTTGACGCTAAGTAATCTACAGCTAAATTGGTGAAGCCTTTGGAATGTTCGGGCTTCTGATATCAGTTTAGTCAACATGTGTTGGTATATTTGCTGCCTGCGCTGATTTTTCTCTGTTATCCATAAACAGGGAGAAAACAATGTTGTCACTCTAACAAAGTTCACTATGTCGAAACAGCAAAAAATCAGGATTTCCGCCATTTCTGAGGATTCTTTTAACATCTTTACAGAAAAACAGAGCGGAGATTATCACGCTCTGAAAGCACGATTATTGACGAAGACCAAAAAGCGGCTAATTCACTGCGCCTTTATCAATAATTGATAACCAATAGCGACAGCGAACAGGCATAACAACACATTGGCAATAATATTTAGCGCGGCTTTTAGCCACTCTCCCTGAGTGAAGAGCACCAAAGTATCAAATGAAAAGGTAGAGAAGGTAGTTAACGCACCTAAAAAACCGACACCAATCAAAGGGCGCCAGTGGGGGGAAATTAATGTACCGTGGGTCAGGGCTGACATGAGTGCACCCATGATGAAGGAACCGCCTACGTTTACAGCAAGAGTGGCGTAAGGGAAGCTATTACCAAACCATTGAATAAACCAGTTAGTAATTTGAAAGCGACTAACTGCCCCAACGGCCCCACCGAATGCAACAATAAATAACGTTATGCCATAGCTCATTTTTTTCTCCTGCTATGCATGCCAATGGCTGCACAGGTTTAAGTTTAATTAGATTTAAATGGCTCTCGGAGGTACTGAGTGGGTAACAAAAACGCCTGACACACAGACCTCCATAATGGAGTCATATTTGTCAGGTGTCATCAGCCTTTAATATCAGGCGGTTTATAACCAGAAGGTTAATGGTGGAACGCCATCACCGGTTATTAGTATAGCGTGAAATGGAATGATATGTGAGTGCGACCGGGCACATTGATGATATGGGTATTGGGCTTTTACGGCCGCAATATCCACTGAAGGAAAAATAAATGGAGTTATTATTAAAGCCCCGGAAATTTTCCGGGGCTTCTGTCATACAGATTTACTTCAACAACTCACGGGCATTCGCCACCACGTTATCAACCGTAAAACCAAACTCGGCAAACAGTTGTTCTGCCGGAGCGGATTCGCCGAAGCTGCGCATGCCAACAATACGACCGTTCAGACCAGTGTACTTGAACCAGAAGTCTGCAATACCCGCTTCCACAGCCACACGTGCACTTACGCCTGATGGCAGCACCGATTCACGGTAACCCGCATCCTGACGGTCAAACACTTCAGTACATGGCATGGAAACGACACGAACTTTACGGCCTTCTGCCGACAGTTTGTCTGCCGCATCCACCGCCAGACTCACTTCCGAACCGGTGGCAATCAGAATTAACTCAGGTGTACCGGCACAGTCTTTCAGTACATAACCACCACGGGCTACGTTAGCCAGTTGCTCTGCGCTACGTGGCTGTTGGGTCAGGTTCTGACGGGAAAAAATCAGGGCGCTTGGGCCATCCAGACGCTCAATGGCTGCTTTCCACGCAATCGCTGATTCAACCTGGTCACACGGACGCCAGGTGCTCATATTTGGCGTCAGGCGCAGGCTGGCCATCTGCTCTACCGGCTGGTGAGTCGGGCCATCTTCACCCAGACCAATCGAGTCATGGGTATACACAAATACGCTGCGGATTTTCATCAGCGCTGCCATACGTACCGCGTTACGGGCATATTCCATAAACATCAGGAAGGTGGCACCGTAAGGCACAAAACCACCGTGCAGGGCGATACCGTTCATCATCGCCGACATACCAAACTCGCGTACGCCGTAATGAATGTAGTTGCCCGCCAGGTCATCCACAATCGACTTCGAACCGGACCACATGGTCAGGTTGCTTGGTGCCAGGTCAGCTGAGCCGCCCAGGAACTCAGGCAGCACTTTACCAAAGGCTTCCAGCGCATTTTGTGACGCCTTACGGCTGGCGATATTGGCCGGATTAGCCTGTAAATTCTCGATAAACTTCTGTGATTCTGCCTGCCACTGAGCCGGTAACTGACCGCTCACCGACGGGTGAACTCGGCAGCCAGTTCAGGATGAGCTGCCCGATAGGCGGCAAACTGCTTGTCCCACGCTGCTTCCGCCGTCTGACCGGCAGATTTGGCATCCCAGGCGCTGTAAATTTCCTGAGGAATAACAAATGGCTCGTATTTCCAGCCCAGCGCTTCACGGGTGGCGGCCACTTCGGCATCACCTAATGGTGCGCCATGGCTGTCGTGAGTTCCGGCTTTATTGGGTGAACCAAAACCGATGATGGTTTTGCACATCAGCAATGAAGGCTTACCGGTCTCTTTCTGAGCCTGCTCTACCGCTTTACGAATGGCCTCTGCATCATGACCATCGATGCCACGAATTACATGCCAGCCATAAGCTTCAAAACGCATGGCCGTATCATCAGTGAACCAGCCTTCAACGTGGCCGTCAATGGAGATACCGTTGTCATCATAGAAGGCAATCAGTTTACCCAGTTTCAGGGTACCGGCCAGTGAACAGGCTTCGTGAGAAACCCCTTCCATCATGCAGCCGTCACCCATAAAGGTATAAGTGTGGTGGTCAACAATGTCGTGACCCGGGCGGTTAAACTGGGCAGCCAGCGTGCGCTCGGCAATCGCCATACCCACCGCATTACAGATACCCTGACCCAGCGGGCCGGTAGTGGTTTCCACGCCCGGCGCATAGCCATATTCCGGGTGACCCGGGGTACGGGAATGTAACTGACGGAACTGTTTTAAATCATCGATAGTCAGATCATAACCGCTCAGGTGCAGCAGGCTATAAATCAGCATGGAGCCATGACCGTTAGACAGCACAAAGCGATCGCGGTTAGCCCACTGAGGATTGGTTGGATTGTGTTTTAGGAAACCGCGCCACAGAACTTCCGCGATATCGGCCATGCCCATCGGGGCTCCGGGATGGCCAGATTTGGCCTTTTGTACGGCGTCCATACTGAGGGCGCGAATAGCGTTAGCGAGTTCTTTATTAGAGGGCATTACTTAGCTCCATTGGGTGAAAGATATCCAGAACAAAATAATTCTGCTTCTGTATCCAGATTGATAGTTATAACAGATTAATCTGAGCGCTGAAAAGTGAAAAATTTATCATATTAGTTGAGAATCGTTGGTTAAAAATTGGCTCATTAATGAGAATGAACTTCATCTTCACAGCATAAGGATGATCGGGGTATCAACATAGTGTCAGGCATGCTGCATTTAAGGTGCTTAATCGCTGAAATAGCGGGTTTCTAAAGGAAAGTTTTTTGATCGGTTTCTTCGCTTGCCTTCCCCCGGCTTTAGCCGATAATACACCGGCCTTGATCCTATGATTGCTGAACTGTTTATCGCTGACTTATCGTCTATATCCACAGGGCAATGATAACAAAGTGAATCAAGGGTCTTTTTTCCGGTTTTGTCATTACTGAACCTATGTTGTGATCTATCTCTGTGGTGTAGCCATCTTGAAACTCAATCTTTCTGCCGTTATCGCTTTAATCTGTATTACTTGTATCTGGAGCTACAGTTGGATAGTGATGAAAACCCTGCTGGTTTATATCGGCCCGTTTGATTTCGCCGCAATACGCTGCACATTGGGTGCGGCACTGCTATTACTGGTGCTGAAACTACGTAATCGGGGAATGAAGCCTCCACCGCTGGGGACCACATTTATTATTGGTGTATTGCAGACGGTTGGCATGGTTGGCTTTTCTCAATGGGCTCTGATCACTGGCGGGGCAGGAAAAGTCGCTATTCTGGCGTATACCATGCCATTCTGGGTAATTTTACTGGCAGCGCTATTTTTAAATGAACGTTTAGTTAAATTACAATATTGGGCTACGGCAATCGCCGTCTGCGGCATGATTCTGATTTTGCAGCCGTGGAATAATAATGGTTCGATGCTGGCTTCTGTACTGGCGCTGTTATCTGGTTTCTGTTGGGGAGCCAGCGTGATTATTGCCAAGCGTTTGTATCTTCGCACACCAACAGACCTGTTATCGTTAACCACCTGGCAGATGGTAATGGGCGCGATTGTGTTAGTGGTTATCGCTCTGTTTGTCCCTTCAAAACCGATTGTCTGGCATCCTTATCTTTGGGGTGGCTTGTTATATAACGCGGTTTTAGCAACGGCGGTTGCCTGGGTACTTTGGATGTTTATTCTGAAACATTTGCCTGCTTCTGTTGCAGGATTAGGCACATTGGCCGTCCCGGTTTGCAGTGCACTTTTATCATGGTGGTTGCTGGGAGAACGTCCTAATGGCCCTGAAGCTGCAGGTATTATTTGTGTGATAATGGCGCTGGTGTTAGTCAGTTTACCTAAGCGTAGAGCACAGAAAACCCTCTGAACCTTTAAGTACTAACAAAAAACTGACGATGATTCTTCATCGTCAGTGAAAGATCCTGTCTTATACTTTAAATGATAATGGTAATCATTTATTATTGAAGTGTTGATTGAAGTAGTCATTCCCAATCTTAAGGATCTACCCTATGTCCTCCTCTTGCCCACCCAAACGCGCTGAAGGTCAGCGGCAATTGCATGTTATAGAGTCTTATATGCTGACGGAAAATATCCGTCGGGTGATTCTGGGGGGCGAAGAACTGGCCGGTTTAGAAATCGATACCAGCCTGATTGGCCCTCATTTAAAGCTTTTTATTCCACCTGCTAATGCAGTCTGTTTACTTTGGCCTGAATATGATGCCTCGAAAGGGCGTCTGGTGTGGCCGGAGGAGGGGGAACGTCCGATTCTAAGAACCTATAGTCTGCGCGATTATGATGCTCAATTACATCAATTGACTATCGATCTGGTTTGTCATGATGGTGGTGTAGCTTCTGATTGGGCGAAGCAGGCTAAAGCCGGTGATAAAATAGGTATTTGGGGACCGGGTGCTCGCCTGTCCTACCGCGATCAATGGTTAGTGTTAGCAGGTGATATATCGGCACTACCTGCGATTAGCTATACCCTGGAACAGGTTTTACCCGCCGATGCCAAAGGCAAAGCCATTATTGAAGTGCCTTCAGAAGCCGATCTGATTCCTTTACATGCACCAAAGGGAATGGAAATCACCTGGTTAGTCAGGCATTCGGGGCAGGAGAGTGGATTGATTGATGCCGTTTCTTCGGTTCAAATTCCGGCAGGTGTTTCACCTCTTATTTGGGGTGGAATGGAGTGTGATTTAGCGAAAGGATTGCGTAGGGCGATTAAAGATAAAATGGGTCTACAACGTGATGAATACTATCTGGTGAATTACTGGCGTGAAGGGGTGCCTGAAGGTGGTTTTAACCATTCTTCCGATGAGTAGTCGCTTGATTTAGTGTTAAAACCGAAGAAAAATGGCGATGTAAGGTAACAATTTGTTGTTCCACAGTAGACGATAAAGCGTATTCCTGTGAAACTGGCTTCACCCTCTATTCAGGATGAATCGATAATGGATGAGTTGATATTCCTTGGTTTTATCATTCTTATCGCTGTACTGGCATCGCCAATAATGGCGCTGGTGGCTATGAGTCGCAGTCGCCATGCCAGAGACGAAGTAAGCCAGCTAAAAAAGCAGGTTGAGTCGTTACAAAAGCAGCTTAACCAGTTGGCAGATATTCCGGTCAGGCGATCTGGTGCTCAGGAAACCAAGGCTGAACCTGCCGTATCACAAAAATTACCAGAGCTGGTTATACCTCCGGTAACGGATAAACCTGTTCCAGCCGCGCCACCGGCGGTGGCCGCGAAAAGCGACCTTGAACCAGTCGCTCTTCCACCAAAAACAATCGAACCTGCTCCGGTGACTTCGGTTCCTGCGGTGGAGCCTGTGGCTGCTCCAACATCATCGGTGAATGTTGCGGTGTCAAAACCCTCCGCAACACCAAAACCGGTATTGCCTCAAACTCCGCCTGTATCTTCCGCCCAAAGTGAAAGTTCAGATATCTTCTCTGGCATTATTTCCTGGCTGGTAAAAGGCAACCCGGTAGCAAAATTGGGTATTCTGCTGTTGTTTTTTGGTATTGCCTACCTGCTGAAATATACCATTGAGCGGGATATGTTCCCGATTGAGCTGCGCCTGGCCAGCTCTGCGCTGATCAGTGTGGTGTTACTAGCATTAGGCTGGCGTTTACGCCATAAGCAGTCTCTTTATGCTCTTATCTTACAGGGCGGTGCCGTGGGCGCGCTATACCTGACGGTATTTGCTGCCTTCCGGATTTATGAGCTGTTACCGCATACTTTTGCCTTTGTATTGATGCTGGTGATTTGTGCTGCCAGCGTGGCGCTGGCTGTGTTACAACGGGCATTGAGTCTTGCCATGCTCGCCAGTATCGGCGGTTATCTGTCGCCAATACTGCTCTCCACCGGTAGTGCCAACCATATTGGCCTGTTCTCTTACTATTTACTTATTTCCAGCGGCATTCTGTTTATTAGCATCTGGCAGTCGTGGCGGGTGCTTAATCTGCTGGGCTTTGTCTTCACTTTTGGCGTAGCCATCATATGGGGCGTTGAGCATTATCAGCCGGAGGATTACCTCTCCTGCCAGCTATTCCTGATTGCCAATCTGGTTCTGTTTAGCCTGTTGGCTGAGTTGTTTGCGGTGAAAAACCGACTTCAACAGCATATGGCAATAGATGGAACCTTGCTGTTTGGCCCTCCGCTGATTGGTTTCGCTTTACAGTATGCGATGACTGAACAGTGGCAATTTGGGCCAGCGTTCTCTGCGCTGGGCTTTGGTCTGATTTATCTGGTGATAACCTGGGGTACGCTGCGTCGTTTCCCACAGGAAGGCAAACGAATTGCTTTGGGGTATCTGGCTCTGGGGGGAAGTTTCGTTACGTTGGCTATCCCACTGGCGCTTTCTGCTCAATGGACCGCACTGGCCTGGGCGCTGGAAGGTCTGGGTATTCTGTGGTTTGGCCTGCTGCAACATCAGCGTCGCCTGAGCTGGAGCGGTAGTGCATTACTGGTACTGGCGTTAGGTGCTCAGTTAGTAGCCTATCAGGATTACCGTTGGGATATCTCTTTACTGTTTGTTTTACCGGTTCTGTTCCTGAGCTTTATTGCCGGTGGTGTATTATGGCGTCACTTTAAACCAGCGTCTGATGCCTGGAAGGGTATTAGTATGGCAATGCTGGTGGTCGGCATACTGCTTTGGTGCTGGTGGTTGATTGAGCTGCCGTTCGCTTTCAATACCAGAACCTATAGCCTGGAGCCGATGTTGCTTGCTCTGTCAGGGCTGAGCATATCCGTCTGGATCTGGCGCATTGCCGGAAATCGTTTAGCCTGGCCTGAGTTAAAGCAATCGGTTTGGTTATTGTGGCCAGCGGCGGCAATGGCGCTGTTTCTACAGCTTAGCGATGATCCACTGCCAACGGCGTTAGGATTATGGAATCTGGTCTGGCTGCTGGTGGTTGCTACCGCACTCTTCCTGCTACATCGTGATGCTCCTCAACTGTTGAAAGGTAATGCAGAGAAACTGGCACATCTGGTTCTTTTCTGGCTGGTATTGGCCTGGGTTGGAAGCGAAGTCTACTGGCGCACAGCTCAAATGGCATGGGGAATGAACGAATGGCGCTTCTATCTGCAAATGTGCAGCTTATCATTAGTTATTCTCTTGCTGTGGATTGCCGATCGTCGACAGTACTGGCCGATTAGGGCTCATGCCAATGTTTATTGGCTGGGTACCATTCCGTTGATGGCTGCGGCAGGCGCGATGCTGCTAACCGGCAATATGATGGATGGTCAGATGGTGAACTGGCGTTATATTCCATTGGTTAACCCACTGGAAGAGGCGGCGATGTTTGGCATTTTAATGCTGGTCGTCTGGCTCCGCCGTATTAGCGTTATTCTGAAACCACATGCTATTCAGTTGGACTCTATCATCCCGTTAGTCGGTTGGGGACTGGCATTCTGGTGGTTCAATGGCATTCTGCTGCGGGCACTGGCTTACTATGCGGATATTGCCTGGTGGTTTGACGCGCTGTGGGCATCACGTCTGGTTCATACTACGTTTGCTATTGTCTGGACGCTTATTGCTCTGATTTGTATGGTATTCTCTGCTCGTACCGGACGTCGGATTGTCTGGTTCATTGGTGCAGCCTTACTGGGCGTAGTGATCTTTAAATTATTCCTGGTGGATAGCGCTAAAGGCGGCGGCTTAGCCCGTGCCATCGCATTCCTGGGTGTTGCCGTGTTGCTGTTAGTCGTGGGATACTTTTCCCCATTACCTCCCCGTCAGCCGCTTAAGCAGGAGCCAAAGGCATGATGTCGTTAATAAAAATAAAAAAATCCACTGTTACTTTACGTGCAGCGTTATGTGGCCTGTGCATATCGGTATTACCGCTGGCTCAGGCTGATGAAACTGAGCTAACGCCGAAGGATTTTTATAAGGGAGCAGAACTGGAAGTTTCTGCACCATCCCCTTTTTATCGTTTAACGCTGCCGGAAGATGTCTATCTTGAGACGGTTTATCCTGATTTGCGGGATGTTCGGGTGTTTAACAGTTCGGGGCAGACGGTTACTTTCGCTTTATCACCGGTGGATAGCGATACTACCGAACAGCAAAATATCCCATTACGTATTTTCCCTATGCAAATGTCAGTGAATAAACCTGACGAGAATCGGCGGGAGGATAAAGAAACATTTACCTTTAAATCGGCCGGTGGCGTTGAGGTAAAACTCTATCAGGATGGTGAACGCAAACCGCAAGCGACTTACCTGTTAGAGTTGAATCAGGATAAAGATAAATCTGATGACGTTGGTCTTAATCAAATCATGCTGGACTGGGCCCAAAGTAATGCCAACTGGCAGGCGAAAGTTACCCTATATAGCAGCAGAGATTTAAAGGACTGGCGCAAACAGGCGGACAATGCGCCACTGATGGATTTAACTTCCGGTACCGATCGCCTGTTGTTGAACAATATCGATCTTGATGATAACTACAACAGCCGACGCGCTCAGTATTGGCTATTAGTGGTGAATAGTGATGAAAATGTAGCGATTCCCGCTATATCTAAGGCTCAGGGGGTAGTGATCACCCGACGTACAGCGGTTGAAACCATTGAACTGGCATTTAAATCTGAAACGGTATCCAAAACCGAAGCGATATATCAGTTGCAGCGCCCTCAGCCATTGTCATCCCTTTCCATTGTGCCTGAGCAGAGTAATACAGTATTACCGGTAAATATCGAGTATCGCAGTACTGAGCAAGATAAATGGCGACCATTGTCGACGGCAGTGGTATATCAAATTCATGGCGACACCGGATACCGTACCTCGGAACCTTTAGCGATGAACCATCTGCTAGTTCAGGGGATTCGGGTGAAAGCGGTAAACGGCAACTGGGGTGATACCGTGCCTAAAGTCGTTGCTCAGCGTGAACGTGTTGATGTGCTGTTTAACGGACAGGGCAATCCTCCGTATTTGCTGGCATGGGGGGCAAATCAGGCTGCTAAAGCGACCATCGGCGTGAATCAGCTAATCCCTGCCTCAGAAATGCAACCAAATGGATTGCAGGGACTACCACAGGCTTACGTCGGAAATACTATGGTGCTGGGTGGAGAAGAGCGCCTGACAGCAACCTCACCAGTAGAGCGAGCACAACAGTGGCAAACCTGGTTATTGTGGGGACTGCTGATTGTTGGCGTTGTTGGATTGGCGCTGGTGGTGCTGAGACTGGCTCGGGAGTTGATGGAGCCTAAAAGTAAATAACGGAAAAATATTCGTTTAGTTTCATACTGCAAAATAGGTCGGGCAAAGCCCGGCCTATTTTGCAGCTGAGTACAGATGTCTTCTGGTCGGGCACAATGATGATGTGCACATATTGTCATTCCGGCCGGAATATTCCTGAATGTTAATTTATTTATTCTCTGGCAAGATTTCATCATCCTGAGACGTGTTTTCCTTCTCGGGAGTCTGAGGTTGGTTGCTCTCAGTGATATCTTTGGTTTGTTCTTCTACGATTTTTTCTGTCACCGGAGCTTGAATTGGAACAAGAGCCGCAAGTGCTTTAGATTCCCGATTGAGAAAAAATGACAGTAAAGTGCGGATGACCACCATGGAAACCAGCACAATTAGCTCATTGTAGCCAGGGCTCATGATTGCTCGCAGTATATTAACGGCAATCAGAATTTCCAGACCAAGCAGCAAACGGGAGCCGAAAGGAACGCGTATAGCGAGCAGACCGTTGGATGACTGATGTTCACGTTTGATTTCGCTGCGAATAAAACCAACAACCGCCATAATCACAGCATAAACGATGATTAATATACTGATAGCACTCAATATATCGTTAATAAGATAAAGTATGTCTACCATATCAAGATCCCTTTAGTGGTGAAAACATTAATGCTTCCCTCTCTTTTCCTTCGAGGGGCTGTTAGTTAGCATCCCATGAAATCGCGCTACAAAATAGCTGTCAATATTCCCTGTTATATAGATGACCACCATTCACACTAAAACGTTCCGGCAAAAAGTGAATATATTTCAAACAATCATGGTCAGGAGAAATAGCTTTCCTTTCAGCACCTCTTCGGGAGCGGTGACGATTTTGATGTCCATTAGTTTAAGCATATAGCCGGGGGTAACGCTGAGATAGGGGGAGTTTTTATTGTTATAGCGCATTTTGAATAGCTCATGCATATCGTCTTTGCGTATTACGATGAGCATCTTATCATTCGGAACTTTGCCATATTGCAAGAATACGTCTTCCTTTTTTCGCTGGATACCTTCAATAAGATGTTCAAGTAGCGGCATAGTTATTCTCGCAGCGAAAGGTTATGGATAAAAAATATCACTAATTCTGTTTCTGATAAACAGGGATTTCTTGTTGAAGTATAGGAGAATTTTTGCCAGTGAAACCGTTATCAATTGTTTTTATTACTTCTCTGTGATTCAGGAGCATTTGGCTATTAGTTTATTTTTTACTGGCATCCTGTTTGCCACTCTTATGTAAGAGTTTATGAGAAATAGTGTTATTGAGTTTTCTGCTAATGCTGCTTTCTATTTATTCAGTACCTCAGACGCGAGTATTTTCTATTTTATGACCAATTTTATTCTGCCTGCCATTACAGATATTAATTTCGTCTATTCGGTATAAGTTGAATGATTTATTCGTGTTCAATATTAAGTGTATTAATTAATTTTAATTTAACTGACTGAATCAATATCCATAATGAGACAGGTTAATCAATTTGGGGGATGCTATTGACGTAGATCAGTAAAGACCTTTCTCAAGTAATCGTATTATCACACCTCATAATAATAAACGTCCTAATATTTTTTCTTGTTACCATGAGGGTAATGTCGATGCAGAGCAAAAAAACAGTACACCTTGGCGGGGTGTCGCGACGGGAGTTTATTAAAACTTCCGTGGCTGCCACAAGTGCAGCCGCAGTGGCGGGGTCACTAACCTTGCCATTTACGACCACCGCAGTTGCAGCACCAGAAGCTGCTTCAACGGAAACCATTAAATACAGTGCCTGTCTGGTTAACTGCGGTAGCCGTTGCCCACTGAAAGTGCATGTTAAAGATGGCGTTATTACCAAAATCTCCAGCGAAACCGATTTTAATGATTCCACCTATGGTGAGCACCAAATTCGTCCTTGCCTGCGGGGCCGCTCGGTACGTTGGAAAACCTATAACCCCGATCGGGTTAAGTATCCGATGCTACGCACCGGAGCCAGAGGTGAAGGTAAATTTAAACGCATTAGCTGGGATGAAGCGACAACCATTTTAGCCGACAAGCTAAAGTATACCGTTGAAAAATATGGTAATGAGGCAATTTACTATCAATATGGTTCCGGTTCAACGGGAGCTAACCTGCAAGGCCGTAACGCCTGCAAGCGTATGCTCAATTTATACGGTGGCTTCCTCGATCAGCACGGAACTTACTCTACGGCACAGATCAATACCGTCATGCCATATGTGTATGGTGGTTTGGCAGAAACCCTGTTACTGGAAATTAAAAATTCCGACCTGGTGGTGATGTTCGGGCACAATCTGGCGGAAACCCGCATGTCTGGTGGCGGTCAGTTTTATGAAACGCTGAACGCGCTGAAACAAAGTCATGCGCGAGTGATCATTATTGATCCACGTATGACCGACAGCGTTACCACCTTAGATGCAGAATGGATTCCTATCTATCCGGGAACCGATAGCGCTCTGGTTGCGGCTATTGGTTATACCCTGATTAAAGAAAATCTTACTAATGAAGAGTTCCTGAAAACCTACTGTGTTGGTTGGGATGAAAGTACTCTGCCTGAGTCGGCACCGAAAAATGGTTCTTACAAAGATTATCTGTTAGGTAACGGTCCGGATAATATTGCCAAGACTCCTGAATGGGCGAGCGAAATTACCGGTATTTCACCAACCCGCATTATTCAGCTGGCTCGTGAAATTGGCTCAGCTAAAGCAGCCTGGATCTCTCAAGGTTGGGGGTTGCAACGCACTGCCAATGGTGAACAGGCTTCCCGTTCTATCATGATGATTCCACTCATGACTGGGCATATTGGTCGTGCTGGTACTAACAGTGGCTCATGGGGCGGAAATGTGGCCTATTCAGTACCAGGATTTGCTATTCCTAATCCGGTAAAAACCGCCATTCCTTGCTTTATGTGGACCGATGCCATTACCCGCGGAACAGAAATGACCGCGAAAAATGCCCACGTCAAAAATAAAGATAAGCTGACAACCAACGTTAAATTTATGTGGAATTATGCCAGTAACGTCATGATGAACCAGCATTCTGACGTGAATAAAACCCATGAAATCCTTAAGGATGAATCGCTGTGTGAATTTATTCTGGTGTGGGAAACCCACATGACGGCCAGCGCTAAATATGCCGACCTGTTGTTGCCGGATGTCACCTCAGTTGAGTCAAACGATCTGATCAATAACTCCTATGCCAGCGGTGCTTATAACTACTGTATTCGTTTGCAGAATACTATTGAGCCGCTTTGGGAATGTCGCCAGTCTTATGATGTTTTGGCAGAAGTGGCGCAAAAGTTGGGTATTCGCAAGCAGTTTACTGAAGGGCGCACCCATGAGCAGTGGATTGAATATTGCTATAACAAAATGCGCGAGAAAGATACAACCTTACCTGAGTTTGCACAAACCAATGATAAGGGCATTGTCGCTCGCGTTCTGGCAGACAGTTCTAAATCCATCGCGTTAAAAGATTATCGTGACGATCCTCATGCCAATCCGCTGAAGACCCCATCAGGCAAAATTGAAATTTACTCAGAAGCTTTAGCGACTATCGCTTCCACCTGGGAGTTAACTGAAGGGGATCGTATCCCGGCCGTACCAGAATATTGCCCAACCTTTGAAGGGGTTAGTGATAAGACAACTCAAGAGCTGTATCCACTTCAGATGACCGGCTTCCATGATAAAGGCCGTGTGCACTCTTCGTACTATTCGGTGGCTATGCTGCGTGAAGCAGTACCCCATATGATGTGGATGAATCCTATTGATGCACGGGCTCGTAAGTTGAATCACGGCGATATGGCTGAGGTATTTAACGATCGTGGCCGTATTCGTATTGCTGTCAAAGTGACCGAGCGTATTTTACCGGGAGTTATCGGGGTACCGCAGGGCGCATGGCGTAATACCAACGAGCAAGGGGTAGATGTGGGCGGATGTATTAATACGCTGACCACCCAACGGCCTTCTCCACTGGCTAAGGGTAACCCACAACACACCAACCTCGTTGAAGTAAAACGTGCATAAGGAGATAGTGATGAAACAATATGGTTTTTACGTAGATAGCTCCAAGTGCACAGGCTGTAAAACTTGCCAGATTAGCTGCAAAGACGAAAAGGATTTGCAACTGGGGCCAAAACTGCGTCGGGTTTATGAGTTTGGCGGCGGTACCTGGTCTAAGCAGGAAAATTTGTGGACACAAAACGTGTTCAATTATTACCTGTCTATTGCCTGTAACCATTGCTCCAAGCCAACTTGTGTTGAGGGATGCCCAACCGGGGCGATGCATAAGCGCGCGGAAGATGGTTTGGTGGTGGTTAATCAGGATATCTGTGTTGGCTGTCGCTATTGTGAAATGCGCTGCCCTTACGGTGCCCCGCAGTTTGATGAATCGAAGAAAGTCATGGCTAAGTGTGATGGCTGTTATGAGCGAGTGGGCCAGGGGTTGAAACCTGTTTGTGTCGAATCTTGCCCTCAACGGGCACTGGACTTTGATGAAATCGGTGTATTACATGAAAAGTACGGCTATCAGAATGGGGTTGCTCCATTGCCGGATCCATCGCTGACCTCACCGAATCTGGTGATTAAAGCCCATCGGGATGCCAAACCTTGTGGTGATACATCCGGTCATATTCAGAATCCGGCGGAGGTGTAAGATGCATGAATTACCACTGGTATTTTTTACCGTACTTGGACAAAGCGCTGTAGGGCTGTTTTTGTTAGCCTTTATCAGCTATCAGTTGAAATTAAGTGACTGGGAACAACTCAGACGGGCTAACCTGTTGGCTCTGGTGTTAATGGCGATTGGTTTGATCTGCAGTATTTTCCACCTGGGTCAGATTTTCCGCATGTTTAACGTGATGGCCGGAGTGGGCCGCTCGCCAATGAGTAATGAGATCGCGTTATGTGGCGCTTTCTTCGCTCTGGCTTGTGGTACCTTTTTCTTTAGCTACATCAAGAAAAACGTAGGGATTGCCAGCGTACTGAACGTGGTGACCATTCTGCTTGGGTTGGCTTTTGTCTGGTCAATCACCAAAGTGTATCAACTGCAAACCGTTGGTAGTTGGAACACCGGCTACACTGCACAGCAAATGTGGCTTACCGTATTGGTTGGTGGCGGAGCCTGTGCTGTTTTAGCCGGAGTACGTCAGGTTGGTGCTATTGCGCTGCTGATTGGTGCGATTGTTAGTCTGGTGGCTAAACCGGGCTACCTGAGTTTTGTAAATCAGGTTGAGCCAGCGCTTTCTTCTCAACAGACGCTGTTCTGGGGAATTCAGACTTTCTGTCTGGCTCTGGCAGTGCTGATTGCGGTAGTGGTGTTGATTAAACATAAGGGCTTGGGTTCTGTTCTGGCTCTTGGTTCTGCTGGTGTGGTGATTGGAGAACTGGCTTCCCGCGTTGCATTTTACAATCTGTGGTCAATAGCCATGTAATCATTTCAGGCTGACCGGAAAACCGGTCAGCCTGTTGTGAAATATCAGAAAAAGGCCCTGTTGTTATGCTAATGAATACCACTATTCCCCGAATTATCGGAGCCTGCTTTTATTATCCGCCTCAGACTGCGTTAATTGCAGTATTGCCTGAATTGGTGACGTTATTTCCCTGACCGCAGCCAGAGTTGCTTCGTCAACAAACCGAGAGCCTGATTGCGTTTGATGCAGAAACCTTGATGCAGGATTATTCCATGCTATTTGAAGGAATAGGCATGATGCCCGCACCTCCCTGGGGTTCTGTCTATTTGGATCAGGAAAATTTGTTAATGGGTGAGTCGACTCTGGATTATCGTCAGTTTCTTGCTCAGCAGGGAATGGCGACCAATACCGATAATCCTGAACCGGAAGATCAGTTTGGCCTGATGCTAATGGCTTTTGCTTATTTGCTGGAGTCAGACCGGCCGGCGGCAGCGCAACAATTGCTGGGTGAGCATCTACTGCCTTGGGCGGAACGCTATCTGTCACTGGTGCAGTCGAGTGACACTGAACATGCCTTTTATCCACAACTGGCAGAAATAACCCGGATGTACCTGCAAACCCTCCAACAACAGCTTAACTTGCCGGTTGAAGCAAAGGAGCTTTATCTCTGATGAAGGATGAGCGCTTTTACAAGGCTTATATGGAGCATCGAACCGTCAGCCGACGGGGGTTGCTGCGTGGGTTGCTTAAAGGTGCTCAGGCTATCCCTGATTCATCACCGGTGAACCATCATCAAAAAGCCGAAGTGATCCGCCCTCCGGGAGCGGCTAATGAGGCAATATTCCAGCAGTTTTGTACTGGTTGTGGTGATTGTGTCTCTGCCTGTCCTGAGTTTTTGATTGTACTGAATGCTTCTCTGCCTGAACTCGATTTTATCTCTAATTACTGCACCCGTTGCGATCGTTGCGTTCGGGCTTGTAACACCGGCGCTTTACAAAGCAGTTTGTTTAATATTAATGCTCGTCCTGAATTGAATCACGCTTGTCAGAATAGCTATATGTATTGTGATAGCTGCTCCGGACGCTGTGATAAAAAAGCTATCCAGTGGCAAAGCGGTCGTGCACCGGTTATTGAAACTGAACTGTGTGATGGCTGTGGTGAGTGTGTATTTGTTTGTCCGGTAAAAGCGTTGGAAATGGTGGTAATATAACGGTCGTTGATTATTCGATAACCGGTTTCAGGGAAGATAGATTGTGAAGATATTCATTTGGATTTTTACTCTTATTGGAGTACTGCTGCTCTCGGTGGCGGGATGTGTTGGTTATTCTGCTTATAGCCTCGAAGGTGAAGGGGTTAAGACTACAGGAACTATTATTGCCTTGAACGGTACCCACCCTGTGGTTCGGTTTGTTACCGGGGAAGGGGAGCGGGTGACTTTTGAATCTTCTCTAGGCTCCAGCAGCTATACAAAACAGCTGGGTAAAGATGTTGACGTTGTTTACCGGGCTGATGCCCCTCAGCAAGCTGAAATTGGCGACTTTATATCGCAATATCTGGCATCCATTATCCCTGGAGTAATAGGCCTTATCTTTACTCTGACAGGTCTTATCCCCGCATTAGTTATCCGCTATCGTGGCAAAAAGAAAATCCGATTATTGCAGCAGGGCAGACCAGTAAAAGCTTTGATTACCGATGTTGATGTGAATCGCACGATTAAAATTAATGGTCGCTCGCCGTTTAGAATTTCATGTCAGTGGCGTAATAGCCTGACTAATGAACATTACATTTTTACCAGTGAAAATATTTACTTCGACCCTCGACCTTATATTGAGCAACAGGAGATAACGGTCTATATCAATGGTGAAAATATAAAAGATTATTATGTGGATGTTCGGTTTTTGCCGGAAAGAGTTTAATAAAATAATTTAATTGAAAGGGATAGCCGATGGGCTATCCCTTTTTTGTTGCCTCTCATCTGATAAAAGCATTACAGGCGCGGGGAATATCAGGATTATTTATCTTCAGAATAAAAATATTTTTCGTATAACTTAATGTAAAATATGATTTTTTATCAATATAAATATTCAATTTATATACTATTGTGATAGTAATCTCTTTTTATTATTTCTTACATTGCATGATATCTTCAAATTTATGAAGATATAGCGTAGCGGAATGGGTTAAGGGAATTATGAGTAAGACATTTATTAAAAAGGAAGGGATAGCTCAATCCTTTCTGGCTCGTTATCTGCTGGCGTTACAATCAGGAAGCCGTCTGAAGACTATTGATGAACTTGCCAGAGAGTGTGAGTTATCTGTTGGATTGATGCAATCAGCGCTAAAAGATCTGGAGAGTTTTGGTGCCCTGAAGGTGGTACGCCGTGGCCGCAACGGAAGCTTTATCGATACTATCGATCATAAGCAGCTGTTGCAGTTTGCCAATATCGATAATGTGGTTTGTGCGATGCCGTTGCCTTACGCCCGGGTTTATGAAGGGCTTGCCAGTGGATTAAAAGCCCAGTTTGTCGATATGCCGTTCTATTTTGCCCATATGCGGGGAGCCGATATCCGCGTTGAGTGCCTGGAAAACGGCATATACGATTTAGCCGTTACTTCCCGCCTGGCGGCAGAGCAGCATCTGAAACAGGGCAATATTTATATTGCTCTGGCTCTGGGGCAACAAAGTTATGCTGAACAACATAAGTTGATTTTCCGCCAGGGGCAGGAAAAAAATATTCGACGTATTGGCATTGACAGTACGTCTGCTGACCAAAAAATAATGACAGAAGAATGGGTTGGCGGCAGAGAGATTGAGTTTGTGGAAGTTTCTTACCACGAATGTTTAAACAAGATTGTTAGCGGCTACATTGATGCAGCTATCTGGAATGTGGGGCAGGGAAAGACTCTGGAAGCCCTTGGTTTGGCAACAAGCTCTTTGTCAGGCAGCGAGTCTTGCTATAAAGCATCTGAAGCAGTGATTCTGACGCGCAAAGATGATAAGCAGATCCAGCAGTTGGTAAATACGATGCTTAATCGTGATGCCCTATTGCTGCATCAGCAGCAGGTAGTCGCCGGGCAGATTGAGCCGACTTATTGATATAAAAAAGAGACGTGATATGGAACAGCGATTAGCTATTCTTTTACAAGGTGGCGTGATTGATCAAGATATTCATGATGGAATGCTAAATGTGATTAGTGAGCTTGAACAGCAGTGGAACATTTCGATACGTCATTCGCAGGGGAACATGGCATTGACCCATATGGCCAGCGCGTTAATGCGTTCCCGCCGTGGTGAAAGTATTGCCCCGATTGATAACGAAGTTCTGGAAGAGGTTCAGCAGTCTGAGCAGTATCCATCGTTAGTGGTTATTCATCAGGCACTACTTCGACATTTTCCTCTGACTATCGATCCATCGGAAGAGGGTTACTTATTGGCTAATCTTTATAGCCTGATGTTAGCTGCAAACGGTCGTTAATTTTTTCAACTTAAATATTCATTTATTTGAATATTTAAGTTGTTAAGCCTGTATTTAAGGGAAAGGTATGTTTGTTGATGCACTTAAAAGGCAGAATCCCCAACTGATTGAGGCCGCGGTTACGTTATGGCGTCAGGGCGCTATTCTGCCTGATACCTATGTTATCGATGTGGATCAGGTGCTGGAAAATGGTCGTAAGCTGCTTAAAACCGCGAATGATTATGGTATTGAACTCTATCTGATGACCAAGCAGATTGGACGCAACCCTACGCTTGCCCGGCGCTTAATTGAGTTGGGTTATCGGGGTGTGGTAGCGGTAGATTTCAGGGAAGCAGAAATTCTAAGTGAACATCAGATACCTCTCTGCCATGTCGGGCATCTGGTACAGATCCCTGATGGACTGGTGGAAAAAATGCTCCGGTTGCATCCTGACGTGATGACGGTTTTTTCCCTTGAAAAAGCGCGGCAGATTAGCAAAGTGGCGCAGTCTATCGGTATGGTTCAGCCAGTGATGATCAAAATGATTGCTGATAGCGATCGGCTTTATCCCGGTCAGGAAGCGGGATTTATGCTGGATGATCTTGAAAGTATTGTTCATCAAATTCAGATGATGCCGGGTATTAAACTTACTGGACTTACTCACTTCCCCTGTTTGTTATGGGACGATAAGCAACAGAGCACATTACCGACACCAAATCTGCAAACGCTGCTGGCTACTTATAACCGGCTCACCGATATGGGCGTTGGAATTCAGCAGCTTAATGCTCCTTCGGCTTCAAGCTGTAGTACTTTACCGCTGCTGGCAGAGTATGGAATTACTCATACCGAACCCGGACACGCGCTGACGGGCACTATTCCTGCTAATCATTCCGGTACTGAACCTGAAAGAATTGCCATGGTGTATATAACGGAAGTGTCCCATCAGTTTTCTGGCCTCAGCTATTGTTTTGGCGGCGGCTATTACCGCCGTGGTCATGTTAGTAATGGACTGGTTTTCTCTTCATCTTCCACTTCTTCAACGTTTCAAACAGCCTCGGTACTGCCTCTGGATGATTCGAGCATCGATTATCACATCCCTCTGGAGGGCAGCTATCCGGTGGGTAGTGGTGTTGTCATGTGTTTCCGCACTCAGATTTTTGTTACCCGCAGCGACGTTGCTTTAGTTTCTGGGATTCAAACCGGACGCCCTGTGCTGGATGGCATTTATACCAGTCAGGGGATGCTTAAACAGGGGGCTTTCTATGGCTAAGTTTTTGGTGTTGGTAATTGATAGTTTTGGCATGGGCACCATGGATGATGTGCCACAGGTGCGCCCGCAGGATATCGGTGCTAATACCTGTGCGCATATCTTGCAGGCCAAACCTGATCTACGTTTGCCAGTGTTAGAGAAGTTGGGAATTATCAATGCGCTTGGGTTTAGCGCCAATGTGATGCAGCCGAATGCAGAGGCTAATTTTGGTACTGCCGATTTGCAACATGAAGGTGGTGATACTTTTATGGGGCATCAGGAGATCCTTGGTACCAAACCTAAAACTCCGCTAAGAATCCCTTTTTCTGAAGTCGTAGATATTGTAGAGCTGGCGCTGCGGATGGCTAATTATCAGGTAGAGCGCATTGGTGGCACGCTACAGTATTTATTGGTTAATCAACACGTTGCCATTGGGGATAATTTGGAAGCCGATCTTGGTCAGGTATTTAATATTACTGCCAATTTGTCTGAAATCTCTTTTGAGCAGGTAAAAAAGATCGGAAGTATTGTTCGTGATTGCGTCAGTGTTGATCGGGTTATTGCCTTTGGTGGACTGATGGCATCAAGTCAGCAGATCCTTGATGCTGCAGAAGAGAAACTCGGTATTTATATCGGTATTAATGCGCCGAAATCAGGAGCCTACGACAAAGGTTTTCAGGTTGTTCATATGGGTTATGGTGTGGACAGTCAGGTACAGGTACCGGAAAAGCTGCATAGCTGTCAGATCCCTACCACGCTGATCGGTAAAGTCGCCGATATTGTAGACAATCCCCACGGTGTAAATCACATCAATCTGGTTGATTCACAAACCATTATGGATATCACTCTTGATGCCATGAAGCAGCCAGGCGATCGGTTTATCTGTACCAACATTCAGGAAACGGACCTGTCAGGGCACGCTCAGAATGTGGAACGCTACGCGGATCGCCTGATGGTGGTGGATAACAATCTTGCCAACATATTGGAAGTCATGACACCGGAAGACTGTCTGGTAGTTATGGCGGATCACGGCAACGATCCCACTATTGGGCACAGCAAGCATACCCGGGAGAAAGTACCGTTGCTGGTTTATCGGCCGGGAGTGACCGGTGTTCAGATTGGCCATCGGGCTACCTTGTCTGATGTTGGGGCAACGGTATGTGATTTTTTCCATGCGCCAGCGCCGCAAAACGGGACATCGTTTCTGCCGTTGCTTAAGGCTCAGGAGTAACCAATGAACACAGAAAACTATATTGATGCTTCCGGCTATACCTACGCTCATGAACATCTGCATATCGATCTTTCCGGAGCGAAAAACAATATCGATTGTCGCCTCGATCAGTTTCAACTGCTGGTTGACGAAATGAAACAACTGCACGCTCTTGGTGTGCGCAACATCGTTGAAGTGACCAATCGTTATATGGGGCGCAATGCCCAATTTGTGCTGGATATTATGGCTGAAAGCAAAATAAATGTGGTTGCTTCAACTGGATACTACCAACAGAAGTTTTATCCACCATCGCTGCATGCCATGAATGTTGAAGCTATTGCACGGGAAATGATTGATGAAATCGAGCAGGGTACCGATGGCACTTCGCTTAAAGCGGGCGTGATTGCTGAAATTGGCTCCAGCCTTGGTCAGATCACGGATGATGAACGTAAAGTTTTTGAAGCTGCCGCTTTAGCTCATCACGCTACCGGACGGCCTGTTTCCACCCATACCACTCTCAGTACCATGGGGCTTGAACAATTAGCCCTGTTGAAGACGTTTGGCGTTGATCCTCAGCATATTGTGATTGGTCACTGTGATCTAAAAGACAATCTGGACACCATCCTGCCTCTGCTTGATGACGGAGCCTGGGTGCAGTTCGACACGATTGGCAAGAATGACTACTACCCGGACAATAAGCGCATTGAGATGCTTCAGTCCATCAAAGCGCGAGGCATGCTCGATCGCGTCATGCTTTCAATGGATATCACCCGCCGTTCACATCTGAAAGGCAACGGTGGTATCGGTTTTGATTACCTGTTAACA
This sequence comes from Limnobaculum xujianqingii, assembly GCF_013394855.1. Classification (NCBI taxonomy): domain Bacteria; kingdom Pseudomonadati; phylum Pseudomonadota; class Gammaproteobacteria; order Enterobacterales; family Budviciaceae; genus Limnobaculum; species Limnobaculum xujianqingii. The sequence goes on from NZ_JABMLK010000002.1 coordinate 1,677,813, forward strand.
ACTTTTGTACCCATGTTGCAAAAAGCAGATTTTACCCAGCGGGAAATAGACCTGATGTTGCGTGATAACCCGGCTGCTTTTTTTAATTACCGCCAAAAATAGAACATAAGGATAAGACCATGAAATTTGTAGTCGGTGGACAGATCGAAAAAGAAAAAATTGCAGAAAGTATTCGTACATTAGCGGGCGATAAAGCCACATCTGTCGTGGTAATGAACGATATTGAAGCGGCAATGGCACTTAAAAGCGGTGCGGTAGATTACTACCTTGGTGCCTGTAATACCGGTGGTGGTGGCGCATTAGCCATGGCTATCGCGATTGCGGGTATGGATCGCTGTGTCACCGTTGGTATGCCAGGAAAAATTTTGTCTGATGAAGAAATCATCGCTCATGTAAAAGGCGGTAAAAGCGCCTTCGGTTTTACCGGACAAGATATTGACGTGGTGGTTCCTGTCATCATTACGGCTATCTTCTCCTAATCAAGGACATCATTATGGTACAGGAATTTTTGATGCGGCTTATTGAAGTCGATCCCGTTAAGGCCGGGCTTTTGGCGGCTATCGGTGCGATTTCTGCGATGATGGCAAACCGGGGAATTGCGGTTTTCCACGATGGGTTACGACCGTTGATTCCGGAACATTTGGAAGGGCGTATGAGTCGTAAGGCGCTGGCGGCTACCAGCTTTGCCTTAAGCTTTGGCCTGATAATCGGTTTTGGTATTCCTTTTTCACTGACGGCTCCAATCATTCTGGTACATAGCCTGCTGTTGGGTACTGATGTTATAGGGGTCTGGTGCTCAAATAGTAAAAAGGGTTTTGTACTGTCCGGTGTCATTGGAGCGTTTTATGCAGTTGCACTATTAACCGGTCTGAAATCGGTGGTGGAACTGTTTGCCATGTTGCCAGTTAACTTTATGACTAATCTGAGTAAAGTTGGCGACCCAATTGTGGTCTGCTTCTCTCTATTCCCGGCCGTGGTGGTGGGGTATCAATATGGTTATCGCAAAGGTATTTGGGTATTAGTTGCCACCATAATTGGCTATCTGGCGACTCAGTCTATCGGTACATTAAGCTTTGGCGGCTTTATTGAGAAACCAGTTAAGCTGGATCCAAACGGTAGTGCACTGCTGATTGCGATGATTGCCATGTTCTATTTTGCCATGAAGCAGCGTCCACCAGAAACCACAGGGGATCAAAAAGGGGCCAATGAGATGTTGGTCGGTCTGTTTTCCTCTCGTATTGCACGTATCCAGAAAAACAAATGGTTACTGGTGCTTAGCGGTGGTTTAACTGCCGTTGCGGCAACCATGTCGTTTAGTTTGCTAGCTGAAGGTCCGGTATCACTACAATTGATGGCTCAGGGTGAGCAAAATGGTGCTCTGCTGGTTGCACTGGCACGTGCTATCAGTTTTGTACCGTTGGTGGGAACTACCGCTATCGCTACTGGGGTATACAGCCCGGATGGCATGAAGTTTGTTTTCGTGGCAGGTCTGGCAACCAATAATCCGTGGATCGCCTTTATTGCCGGCTGCGTGATTATGCTGATGGAAATCATGCTGCTGGCGAAGATTGCTATCTGGCTGGATAAATATCCTGGTGTTAAAGCCTGTGGCGACCATATCCGTACGGCTATCACCCGGATGCTGGAGATATCATTGCTGGTGGGTGGAATGATTGCATCAAACGCTATTTTACCGGGCATGGGCTTTATGATTGTGGCGGGCATCTATCTGTTGAATAAGACCTCAAAACGTCCTCTGGTTGAAATGGCGATTGGTCCGATTGCTACCATTGCGGTAGGAATTCTGGCGAATATTTTTTATATCATGGGATTAGGCTAAGGCTGACCTGTAAATAGTTAAGGTAAAAACGATGAAAACCTACCCTTTGCAAAGTATGACGATGCTTCAGGCACAGCAACATCAGTTTCGACTGGTGGATATTATCTGTCGTCATTTCCCCGGCAGTGACTTTTTGACGCAGGGCGATCTGGGGCTGGTACCGGGTCTGAATCAGCCGCTGATTACGCATCGGGTAGAGCAGGTTATCGCTGATTTTTTTAATGCAGAAGCAGCAGCATTGGTTAGCGGGGCGGGGACCGGGGCTCTGCGCGCCGGTCTTGCTGTTCTGACTAAACCGGGGGATACACTGCTGGTGCATGATGCCCCGGTTTACCCGACCACGCAGGTTTCTATCGATCAGATGGGAATCAGGATTATTAAAGCAGATTTTAATCATCCTGATGCGATTAAAGCGGCGATTGAAGCCCATCAGCCGGTTGCCTGCCTGATACAGCATACGCGCCAGAAAATGGACGACGGCTACGATTTAGGCGAAGTGATTGCACTGGTTAATAGCTATCAACTTCCCAGCTTAATTGATGATAACTATGCGGTAATGAAGGTTGAGCATATTGGTTGTGAGTTGGGAGCTACATTATCGACGTTTTCCTGTTTCAAGCTGCTTGGCCCTCCAGGCGTAGGCGTAATTACCGGTGATAAAGCAAAAATCGAGCCGGTTCGTGGCAGCATGTATTCCGGCGGCAGTCAGATTCAGGGCTTTCAGGCGATGGAGGTGCTACGGGGTATGGTGTTTGCTCCAGTGACTCATGCAGTACAGGCAATGGTGAATGATGAAGTAGTTTCCCGTCTGAATCAGGGAGAAGTGAAGTCCGTTAAGCAGGCTTTTATTGCCAACGCTCAGTCTAAAGTTCTGTTGGTTGAGTTTCATGAGCCGATAGCTGCACAGGTACTGGCAAAAGCCCAGACTCTGGGAGCATTACCGTATCCGGTAGGTGCTGAATCCCGATTTGAGATCCCGCCGCTGTTCTATCGAGTATCCGGTACTTTCCGTCAGTCCGATGCTTCGCTGGAGAAACGGATGATTCGTATCAACCCTAACCGGAGTGGGGCGGAGACGATTTTGCGGATTTTAAGGGAGAGTTGTGGGTAGGGGCTGATGCCTATTGTGGATATAACTTTCATCTTTGATTAATAAATTAGGGATAACCTTTGGGTTATCCTTTTTTGTGTCTGGTAAGAAGACAATTATCTGCCTGCTAATTCTTTTAATTTGATCGCCGTGTATAAGCATTATTTCAGTAAATTCAGTATCTATAGGCTGATTTTTCATAAAGTTAGACAGTTTTGAATTTAGTATGGCTATGATTAAGCATTCTTCTGGCATCCTAGGGGCAGGTGCACTGCTCGCTGTTTTTTCTAAGACTTGAGAAGTATGTGGATGTGTTTCTATATAATCCGCTGATTTCATTTATGGTTATCCTAAGTCTCATTCATTATTAGAGATAGCTATTTTAGTGTTTACTCAATTGGTTTATTTAATGGTGGAAGTAATAGTTTAGATTGGCTGATTAGCGTTTCAATAACTTCTAAAGGTATATTGCTTTCCCAACAGTTGAAGGTAAATTCTGAAGTTATATCGGAATAAAAAACTTCAGCGACTTGAATTAACGGATTGCTATTGGCAATGTTGACCTCAAGATACATACCGTCGCGTTGTATATCACTTCCACGGGTAAATTGATATTTGATGTTGTTAATTATCATTGTATTGTCATTTTATTATATGAAGTGAAAATATAAATTACAGCATTAATTCTTTTGAAGGTAATCACGTTCTTTTAACGCTAAAACTACATGCATCTGGCCATTATGAGTTTCAGGACGTGCAGTTTTTTCTCCTACAGCTTTCCAGAGCTTGGAGGCTGTATAAGTTGTATTGGGATATAAGAAAATAATATCAGCAGCCGTAATCGCATACCGCCCATTATCTGTTATTTCTTCTTTTTTATTATTAACAACATTCAAAATATAGCCTTGGTTACAAAGCCCCAGAAATGCTGATTTTGGACAGCCCTTCTCATATCCTTTAACAGCATTATCCCAAGCTTTTTCTGGAGTATATTTATTTTTATGGATTAAATTCAATGCATTAATAGCGATTTCTCCATACCGTGTATCTTCAGGTTTTTTCATATTCATTCCTTTGATAAATAGTAGAATATAATTATTAGAATACAATTTGCTCAGAGGATATTCAATCTATAGGTAGTTATTGTTATCGAATACAATTATTTTGAAGAAATTTAGAGTAGATAAAAATAGAAAAGAAGAAGCCCACTTAAAAAGCGGGCTCAATAAACATATTTATTATTAATAATTGTAGGCTTATCCCAACTTACTTCTGCGCCGGTTCCCACTTGCAGCGCACCGGAGAAACAATCGTTCCTTTCTCTTTCATTACCTTAAACGCTTTATAGATCCCTTTACGGTCTAATCCGGAAAGTTTTTCTACTTCTCCCGCAGAAATCGGTTTACCGGCTTCTTTCATCACTTTCAGAATTTGATCTTCCATTTGTCAGACTCCTGTTTAATGTCCATTACAAGCAATTGCTGGTGGCGGGAATTATATAACAATTTGGGTCATTCTCAGCGTACCGATCGCTTTTTTCTTGTTTGAAATTTGCTCTTTAAGACAAAGCCAAATTTGCAGTTGAACGACCAAATTCAATAACCCTGAAACGCTGATATATCTTTATAATCCTGATTCAACTTAATCAGCAACTGCGCACTGAATCAAAGCTCCACCTCTGTACGTGCATCCTCTTCGACTCCCGCCTTCTAATTTACACCCGTAGCCCATAGTTCCATCTGAATCTTGACTGGGAGGCAACATAGTTCCTTTCAATGTTTTACAGCAGCGGGCAAACCCATCAGGAGTGGAATTATCACAATTCGCATTGCTACCAGAAGCAACGGAATTACTACTCTGTGATTTGCTAACCATGGCGGTGCTTACTGCCTGCATAACTTCAGTATTGCTGGAAGCATCAACAGTAGCCATTGAGGACAGTGTATTCGCAGCATCTGAATTAGGGGATATCGCTGATGCCGCAGAGGATAAGTCGCTGAGCCCGGTGTTAACATCTGAAGTTCCACCAAGCGTAACAACGTCATAAATCATAACAATAGGTAATGTTAGAGTGTACCAGGTAGCAACTCCATAATTACCATTATCAATCTCCTTTCCCGTCTCCTGTAATGCCTTCTGAGTTGTGCAAGCAGTGATTGAAATAAAGGAGATTACAATCAAAAAAACACGAAAAGAGAACATATTGACCCCCACATTGGATGAAAGTGCAATGTATAGATATTAAGCACAAATAACCCATTGGTTTTTATATGAAATTACTTTTCTATTTCGATTGTTTTAATGCTGTGAAGTTACATCTATTGATTAAATATGAGTATAGCATCTGAATTAAATCATCCCCTCATACATAAGAATGAGAGGATGATTTAACCCTGAACGGCTTTGATTAAGAGGCATGGTTCAGACTGATTGCGACGGTATGTCTTGCTGTAGAGGACACTTAAATGAGCTCTGATGGTGGTGGCAATGGGCATCCGCAGATGTAGTGCACATTCTTCAGTTGTCATCTCTCTGATATGTTTCAATAACATCTTCAAATTGCTGACCCGGACTGCATCCAAAGAAAAAGGAGTCAGATGAGAAATCATCTAACTCCTTTTTTTGTCTGGTGGCCCCTCCCCGGTTTGAACGGGGGACCAAGCGATTATGAGAAGGGTGCAAGCAATATAGAAATCAATAAGTTATAGAAATTACAATAACTTAAACCATGATTGAAGGGGGTTTATGAATGGTTATTGATGGCAGCTATCGCCATTTTATCGCCATTTTCTAAAGGGTTTAGTTTTACCACATCTTCTAAATGGTCGGGCGCAAAATGTGCATAACGCATTGTCATTGTGATGTCCCGGTGACCTAAAACGCGCTGAAGAACTAAGATATTTCCACCGCCCATCATGAAATGGCTGGCGAAGGTGTGCCGGAGTACATGTGATAGTTGCCCGGCTGGTAATTCTATACCCGTTCTTTTTAATGCGGATCTAAATGCGTCATAGCACCTTATAAAAAGCCGTCCGCTTTTCTTGGGTATGCTTTTGTATAGCTCTTGGGAAATTGGTATTGATCTATTTCGCTTCCCTTTGGTTTTAATAAAGGTCACTCTAAACTCTGTTAGGTTAGCACCTGTTAGCTGTTCCGCTTCCCCCCACCTCGCCCCAGTAGCTAAAGCAATTTTCACTACTGATAGTAGGTCTTTAGATTGGCTTTTCACGCACTCACTTAAAAGCACTTGAATCTGGTCATGGGTTAAAAAAGCCATCTCCTGTTCATTCGTTCGGAACTCTCTAACATCTTTTACCGGGTTGTCATGGCCCCATTCACCTAGCCGCCGTAATTCATTAAACATAGCCTTCAAATATGATAGTTCTAGGTTCAATGTTCTAGGGGCTACCATGGTTACCCGAGACGTTCTCGCGTGTTTTCCCTGTAATCTAAGTTCCCGATATTTTGAAAAATCGCGAGCAGTGAATGATGTAGCCGGTGGATTACCGAGAACTTTACATATATGGAGTAATGATCCCTGCCTTATCAGACCATCGGATAAGGTGCGGCCGTGTGCGTTGTACCAAAGTTCGACGATATCGGACAGGGTTCTTTTATCTTCTTTCTCCCCTAGCCACGGCTTATCATCAATCTGTTCCATTATGTGGCTTTCGTAGGCCATCGCTTCGCTTTTGGTCGGGAACTGTTTGCGGAGTCTCCGACCATTTGCGCCATGGGGGTAACATTCACATAGCCACTTATTGTTTGATTGCTTTCTTACAGTCATTTTGTATCTTCATTACTTATTTTTTGATAGCCACCATATATAGTCAATCTTTACTCCAGAAATCAGGTGAAAATAAACTATTAACATCTAATACTTCTCGTTTTACGTTTTGATATAATGGATAAAGTGAAACATCATCCGTATCAAAAATATAAGCATCTGAAGGGCTTTCTGTTAATTCATTGTACCCTATTGTAGCTAAGTGAAATTTAGTGCCAATGAAAAACTCCCCGATGTCTTGACTGAAAATGTGTTCTTGTTGTTCATATATAGCAAAGGTTTTACTCTTATATACTGTCTCATAGTAAAAAATAATTGCATTTTCAGGTGAGCTTGATAAAAAAGAAGGCGGGTTTTTTCTTATCCATGTTATATGTTTATACATGGTAAGTTTTAGTAAGTTATTAACTATTAATTTAATATTCATAAGTTATTCCAATTTTCATCTTTCATGTGGTACGACACTGATATTTGTATTTCCTGTAGATCAGAAACTAATTCTATTGATTCATCAATAGTTTTAGATCTGATGCTATTTGCTTTATCTATCCATTTATCAATGGTTTTTTTTAAATCGCCGTCTACTTTTTCACTTATATTGGTTAAATTGGCTTTTAAGCAAATTATTGATTTATAAAATGATTCGCTTGCCATGTCAGTGGGGTTTGTTAGTCTTTCAGCGGATTCAATATAGGCCAAAAGTTCGTTGTGCAGACTAGGTAACCTTGCCTTTTTCATAAAGCCTTTGCGCAAATAACTAACTTGTCTTAATGTCCAAATAGTTAAAGAAGCTCCTAAAATTCCCAGTGCATTAGATAAATAACTTGAAGATAATATCGTTAAAAATAATGATGGTTCTTCTGGGTTCATATTAGATCCTTGTTATTTTCATTTTTATTTTTCCTTGAATAGATATATCGTCTACAGAGCATTCAAAAGGTAATTTTAAACCACCACCACTAACTCGTATTTTTCTAACTGGTATTCGCTCAATATCATGTATACCAATCTTTCCCTCTATATCGACTAAGTACCTTCCGTCTGATATTTCAGGAAATTGACGATCAACGATGTATGTTGTTTCCCCATCGACAATAACTTGTGGTTTTTGTAATCCATCAGGCAAGAAAGATTTATCAAACATCAGGAAGTTACTTGCGGCTAGTTTGCCATCTAATAACGTAAATTTTTCAAGTGAGATTACATCTCTTCTACCATCCTCAAACATTACGCCATCACCAGTTGATAGCCAGCGGAGTGAAGCCCCGGTCTCTAATGCACATTGAATAACATAATCCGCCGGGAAGGTGTCCCGGCTGTATCTATTCGCTAATACGCTGGTTGAAATACCAAGTTGCTCACATAACGATACTTTTGTTTTAAATCCATAAGCCTGAACCATCCGGTCTATAGCTGCCTGACCACCATGTTTAAACATATAATCACCATAAAACATGATTAACAGTCTTGACACTAACGATTCGTGATCATAGTATCTAGCCTGAAAATTAACGAAACATGAATAAAAGCCGTTAACCACCAATTAACGGAACATAACAGGGAATAATGCCTTATGCGTCCAGTTATCGCAATTAGTATCACTTCGCCTTATGTCACTTTAGAAAAGTGGCTTGAGATGTCCGGAATGAAAGAACAGACCGCCCGCGACATGATTAAGCAAAACCGTATTCCAACAAAGCCAACCCCTAAGGGTAAAACGCGTTCACTTGTTGAAATCAACGTAGCCGCCATGACTGTTGAAGCTCTCAAGGGCTATGACGTTAATGTTAACGCCTAATAATATTGTCTGCTTCTAGGGGGGTTGAATATGTTTGATTCATTGATTAACAAACATTTTGATTCAGCTTGTCGCCGCTTTCATGGCGCACATAACGCAGAAGAACTCGCGCCACTGGTTAGCATTCGGGCGCAGGTACTCCGCAACAAGTTGAACCCAGATCAGCCACACCATTTAACCGCTGTTGAAGTAGTACGGCTAACGGTTGTTACTGGTGACCGGTCATTGATTGACGGCCTATTAATGCAAGCCGGTTGCCTTCCGTCTGTACCTTATTCTGTAGTACCAGAAGATCTGGAAATCCTAACATTGAATGCTGTCTCGTCTATCGGCGTTATTGCCGGTGAAGTGTCCGGCATAAAGAACGGCCAGCGTATTACCCAGAGCCGAAAGAATAAGATTTTAGAGCGCGTGAGCTACGTTATCGCGTGTTCGTCAATGATTGCGATCTCTTTAGAGTCGCGCTTCCACTCCACGCCCAGCATTGCCGCCGCTATCGATATGGTTAGTTCGATCGGCATGATGCCGGGTTTATCTTGAGGTTATCAACGATGCAACTTACGTCATTAGCCAAACTACTTGCTCGTGACCAATCCGGGATTAGTAGCCCTGCTACAACCATTACACACGGTAAAAGTTCAGAGGGTTGGTTAACTCTGCCGAACGGCCGCACTGTAGCCCCGCGTCCATCCCTTATCACCTTTACCCCTGAGCCAATTGTTTTTACTAATAGCTTAAAGATTCGCTTTATTAAAAAAGCACGTCATTGCGGTTTGGGCTTTTTGTTTATGAATGGTGTCCGTCATGAATAAAATTGCTGTTTCAACTCCCAGCGGCCGATCTGCTGATGTATGGCTTTCGATATTACGTCAGCAAGTTACCGGCAACCACAGCCGCGCCGGTGCGTTGTGGGATAAGTTAAAACCCTATCAGCGCGATATGCTGATCTTTGCTGCCCGCCTGCCAAAGTCAGCCACTAAACGTTTATGGCGTGAATTTACGCGCGAAGATATGCGCGCAATTTACCGGGGCTTAAAACGTTTATTTATTCTAAAAGCAACGTTCGACGGCTGCCCTGAATCAGATTTTATTCCGGTGGCTGATTGGGTCAGGTTGGGTATTAATCCGAAAGTAATTAGTCAAAACGACGGTAAAATTAATAATGTCGTCACTGAGTTAAATAATAAAGCGGAGCTATTAAATAAAATTCTGAATCACTAATTAATTAGTCTGGTTTTTGTATGGCGTAAATCGTCAGGGATTTGTTTTATCTTAATTTGAGGTTTGTATGTTTGAAAATATTAAATCAATGCATGAGCACAATAACAAGGTCAATGCTGATCAGTTACAAGTGTTATTAAAAAATACCCGTATCGATGAGCGTAAGAATATTGCAACGTTAATGACTGTTAAGTTTGAGTTATTAGCGGCTCATATCCGTAATGAAAATATGACCGCTGCACAGGTAGCGGACTTATTGAATTCTGAATCTGAAAAAATCAAACATGAGGTGTTAGAAAATGATTAGTAAGAAATTAAAACCATTTGATTTAGAGGCTGCTAAAGCTGGAGCGCCTGTGATTACTCGCGATGGGTGTGAGGTTCGTATTATTTGCTTTGATTCTAATATTGAGTGTGCAGGGGGTAAATATCCTATTGTTGCATTAATTACAGATCATGATGGGGGAGTGTCTCCCCAATCATTTTCTGTTAATGGCTCTTGTGTCCATGGGCATATAAACGAGGAAGATTTATTTATGACCACAATTAAGCGGGAAGGTTATATAAATATATATCCTAATAATCCTTACTGCTTCTCTATGCTTTATCCATCCAGAGAGAATGCGGATCAGTCCAGCAGCCCATCACGTGTAGCTTGCGTTATGGTTGAGTGGGAAGAATGACATTAACCATCTTATTAATTATCGCCGCATTGATTTGCGGCTTTATTGCTTACTTTGATTTTTATTTAGAGCATGAGTATTTAAATTCACCTTTAAGTAAAAATTACGACTAGGGGTAATTATGAAAACTATTACTTACACATGCGATTACTGTAATAAATCGACTCGTGATCGTATGGACAAGATTTTTATAAATGCAAATGATACCCCCGGTGGTGAAATTGCATTTATACGTATCGGCGAATTATGTGAAACATGTCACTCTGAATTGAAAAATGAAATTTTAGTGAAGTTTAAAGATTTGGAGCTTAAGTATCAGGCTGTTTTAATCGAACCGGAGATCTCAAACCATGGCTAATCGTTCATTTATAAAATGGGCTGGTGGTAAAGGTGCCATTGTTGAAGAAATTAAAAAATACTTGTCAGGTGGCAAGCGTTTAATTGAGCCATTTGTTGGCGCTGGAAATGTTTTTATTAATACTGATTATCGTGAGTATTTTTTAAATGATATTAATAGCGATTTGATTAATGTTTATGACAACCTATGTTCTAGGCCTGATTATTTTATTGTTGATCTTGCCGCCGACTTTATCGCGGGAAATAGCGAAAATGTATACCGTCAGGCCCGTGATCATTTTAATTCTTTAGCCACTGCATTTATGGACCCCGCTAAATTAAGTTATGAGTTATGGCAAAAGGCATTGTTGTTTGTCTACTTAAATCGCCATGGTTACGGCGGAATATGCCGTTATAACTCATCCGGTAAATTTAATGTCCCTTATGGAAAAAATAAAACAGTCTATTTCCCTGAGTCTGAATTGCGCATGTTTGCGGACAAGCTCCAGCGCAATGTCATTGTTAGTAACTATGATTTTGAGGAAGTGATTAACGAAGCTGGGCCCGGCGATGATATTTATTGCGATCCGCCGTACCTACCAAAATCCAAGACCGCCAATTTTGTTGGCTACCATTCTTCACCATTTGGCATTGAACAGCACAAGCGTTTAAACGCTGCTCTTGTTCGGGCCGTGAGCCGTGGCGCTAAGGTTGTTTTATCTAATAGTGACACGCCAGAAACTCGCGAGATTTATAAATATTTTGATTTCCATACCGTCAATGCGCCGCGCTCCATTACTCAGAAGGGCGGGGATGGTAAGCGGGTTAATGAGGTTATAGCGGTCTTGGATGCCGAGATATTGGCTCAGTTTACAAATGAGGTTGGCCATGATTGATTCATTTTGTTATGGCCAATCGGTAGTTAATGTAATCAACACTTCTGGTGGGAAAGATTCATTAGCGCAATGGCTCCTCGCCATCGACGCAGGAACAAATAATCTAGTTGTTTTTGCTGACACTGGGCATGAACACCCACAAACATACGAGTACATTAATTATCCTGAGCAACAACTTGGCCCAGTACGCCGTGTAAAAGCTGACTTTTCAGCACGAATAGAAGGAAAGCGGCAGTTTATTGCTACTCATTGGCCCCGCACATTAATTTCTGAGTGCGGCATGACTGAGCAACAAGCGGAAGAACGGATAAAGGAGGCTCTATCTATACTGAAACCCATAGGGATCCCATTCTTAGACTTGTGCATGCTAAAAGGTCGTTTTCCTTCAACAAAAGCACGTTTCTGTACCTTTGACCTAAAGCACATACCTATTAGAGATCAAGTCATACTACCCCTATTACGTGAATATGATGAGGTCATTAGTTGGCAAGGTGTTAGGGCGCAAGAGTCTCCGCAACGCGCATTATTAGCCAGTAAAGAAATTGATGTTGATAATACGCCCGGCTTATCTATTTATCGTCCGATTCTTAAATGGACTCATGATGAGGTTTTTGCTTTTGCTAAGAGTAAAGGGATTAAACCTAATCCGTTATATCAGCAAGGTTGTAGTAGGGTGGGGTGTATGCCATGTATCCATGCCCGCAAAAGTGAGTTAGCAGAAATATTTTCGCGCTTTCCAGAGGAAATAAAACGCGTTGCAGCATGGGAACGTCTTGTTGCTGCCTGTTCACGTTACGGTAATTCTACTTTCTTTCCATCATTTCAGGATCCAAGGAAGGTCGAGCGCCGCATCAAATTTGTGACTATCGAAAGCCATGGAGTTGAAACTTACCGGG